>CAKZIH010000348.1 GCA_936931335.1 uncultured Nostocoides sp.
CGCTGCCCACGCTGGCCTGGGGAATCGGCGGCCGGCTCGCCGCGGTGCGCGTGCCACCCGACTATCGAGCTGCCGCGGACACCGTGAGCGAGGCCGAGCCGGGACTGGTCGGTGTGCTGCCGTGGAACCAGTACCGCCGCTATCCCTGGAATGCCGATCGGGTGAGCCTGTCCCTGATCCCGCGCCTCGTCGACCAGCCCGTGCTGCAGAACGACGGACTACCCACCCGCGCCGGCTGGATACCCGGCGAAGACCCCCGGGCCAGCGCCGTCAGCGCCGCGCTAGCCGCCGGCACGGACCCAGTTACCGCGTTGCGCGCCCAGGGAGTCCGGTATGTGGTGATTGAGGCCGACTCGGCAGGCACCAGTCTGGTCGGCACCAATTCGGCCGGCACCCAGGTGGCGAGCGACCGGGCGCCGGTGCTACCCCCGACGGCGCGGGTCCTCACCTCCGGGGGCGGGCTCACCACATACGACCTCGGGCGGAGTCCGGCAGGGATGCCGCCCACCACCCCGGTGGTTGTCGGCTGGCTGATCACCGGTGCGGCATGGCTGACTATCGCCGCCGCGCTCGCCGCGCGCGCCATACGCACCCGCGGAAGCGGCGAATAGGCCCGGCGATTTGCTACCCTCCGGTCATGAATTCGCGCAACCGCGGCCTGGCGGCCTTCGCCGGCGGGGCTGTCCTGGCCCTCCTCGGTATGTGGGCTGCTATCGCGGCGGTCACCCCCGACGCCAACCCGGCACCTCAGAACCTCGCCGTCTACGACGCGCGCTGACGCCGCGGCTGGGTCGGCGGATCGCTGACCCGACGCGCGGATCGACCGGCTGATCAACATACGTCTGGCTGGCCCGCTCGACCGGCTAATTAGGCGTCTGCTGCTGGGCTCGTCGTTGGCTCGGTAAGCAATCGCTCCCAGGCATCGACCGTCTCGCTCCACCGGAAGCGAGTCACCCAGTCCTGCGCGGCCGCTCCCATCCGGTCGCGCAACTGCGGATCGCCCAACAACTGACGCAGCGCCGCGGTGAAGGCCGCGGCTCCGGGCTCGCACAGCAAACCCGTCTCCCCGTCGAGGATGGATTCGCGTAGCCCACCGGCCTCGTGGAAGGCCACGCTGGGAGTCCCGTGCACCCCCGCCTCCACGACCACCAGCCCCCAGCCTTCCTTGAGGGAGGGGAACGCCAGCACCCAGGACTGCGCGAGCAGCCGGTGCTTTTCGGCCTCGGATACCTGCCCGGTGAAGGTGACCCGCTCGCTGATGCCGAGGTGCTCGGCATACTCGGCCAACTGCGGCCCCCACCAGCCGGAGCCAACGACATCGAGGCGCAGGTCGGGGAACTCCGCAGCCAGCGCGGCGACCGCATCCAGCGCGATCTCCACCCGCTTATGCGGCACCAGCCGACCGAGCACGGTAATCAACGGGGTGGGGGAGCGGGTCACCTCGGGGTCCGGGGTCACATCGGTCCCGTTGTGGATGACCTGTGCCCGGGACACATCCACGCCCAGGCCGCCCAGCTCGCTGCGGGTGGCCTCGGAGACGGCGACATAGTCGGTGCGCCGGTAGACCCGGGGCGCGACCTGGGACTCCAGGAACCAGCCGAGCCCCGCCAATCGCGGCCCGACGACGACAGGCCACTGTTCCTTGTGGACGTGGTGCACCAGGTTGATCACCCGGGCCCGCCCGCCCAGCGGGGAGAGGAAGGGGACGCCATTCTGGACGTCCACGACGACATCGGCGCGCAGCCGCCCGGTCAAGCGCGACAACTGAGCTCGCGGGAACACCCCAAAGCGCCCACCCCGACGCGAATAGGCCACGCCGCGCACCACCTCGTCCCGGATCGCCCCGGGGTACTCCGCGGTGCGGATCGTGACCTGGTGGCCCCGTTGCACCAATCCTTCGGCGACCTCGGTCAGATACTTCTCCGCGCCGCCGGCCTCGGGGTGCTGATGATCGCGCCAGGACAGGAACAGAATGCGGTATCGGCGGGAGGTCACGGCGGCTTTCATAGGCGTCGGGCGAGAACAGGCCCCGGCTACCATGGTCCGGTGCAGCGCGGCCGAACGGCAAGATACCGCACGGTAACCCGGTCGGCTCGCATGCTCCGCGCCTTCCTCGCCGAGCAGGGCGATCCGGAGACCTTCTATCGCGCTCTCGCCGTCGACACGGTCGCCCTGGTCGGCGCCCAGGAGCCACTCACCGGCCGCATCGTGGTCGATGTGGGCGCCGGCCGGCCGCAGTTCGCGCAGGAATTCACCCGGGCTGGCGCGCGCTATCTGCCCTTGGATCTGGATCGCGCGGCGCTGCTGCCTTTGCCCGCCGGGTGCGCGGTGCAGGGCCGGGGCGAGCAGCTGCCGCTGGCCGACGCCTGTGCCGACATCGTGCTCTCCAGCAATGTGGCCGAGCACGTCCGCCAGCCCGCGCAATTGCTCACCGAGATGATCCGCATCACCCGCCCCGGTGGGCTGATCTTCATGGCCTTCACCGCCTGGGCATCGCCCTGGGGCGGCCACGAAACCTCCCCCTGGCATTGGCTCGGCGGCGAATATGCCGCCCGTCGCTACCAGCGCCGCCACGGCCATCCCCCCAAGAACGGGTATGGCGTGACCCTCTTCCCCACGCCGGTGACCGGCGCATTGCGTCTGGCGCACGCCCACCCGCAGGTATGGGTGATCGACGCCTTCCCGCGCTATCACCCGGACTGGGCCAGCGGCATACTGCTCGTGCCCGGGGTGCGCGAGGTCGGGACCTGGAATCTGACCATGCTCCTGCGCCGGCGCTGAGGCGCCACCCCGATCGGACGAATCCTGGCCCAAGCGGGTACCCGCTGGTAGCATCGGCCGACCCCCGGGCATCCGGCCGGGACAGGCGAGGAGAATGCAGACCACTATGCGCAAAATTCTGGGCCCGCTGCTGCTCGGCCTGGGCGGATTCTTGCTGGTCACGGCCCTGTTGGCCTTGGCCTGGGCGCCCGGCCAGGTCAAGAAGACCCCGCTGGACACCGACAGCATGACCCGGCTTGCCGGTCAGGCGAGCTACCTGGGTGGCAAGCGGGCACCGGTCACCGCGACCTCGCACAGCGTCATCGACGGCCCGGCGTCCACCGGTGATGTCGCGGTCTTCTCGACCTTCAGCTGCCTGGTGTGGGACCGGGGCGGCACGCCGCCGGACTGCGTCTCGGCCGAGGGTGAGGACACCGGCCTGATCACCGCGTCCACGGACAACTTTGCCACCGACCGCCGCACCGGTCTGTCGGTCGGCGAACAGGAAAAGTATGTCGGCGCGAACGCCTCCCCCCACGAGGGCTTGGTCAACAAGTTCCCCTTCGACACCGAGCAGAAGACCTATCCCTACTGGGACGGCATCCTGGACCGCGCCGTTGACGCGGCCTACCAGGGCGAGGAAGAGATCCAAGGGCTGAAGACCTACAAATTCCTCATCGACATCAAGGACCAGCCGGCGGAAATCTCCAAGGGCATCCAGGGCACTTACTCCCTGAACAAGACCTTCTGGGTCGATCCGGTGACCGGCGCGATCATCAAGCAGTCCGAGAAGCAAGCCCGCGCCCTCCCCGGCGGCGAGTCCGCGCTGGACCTGGACTTCTTCTTCACCGATGAGACGGTCGCCAAGAACGTCAAGACCGCCAAGGACAATGGCTCCCGGCTCGGTCTGATCCGCACCCTGCCCTGGATCGCCGGCCTGCTCGGCCTGCTCGCCCTTGCTGCCGGTCTGTTCCTCAACCGGGACACCGACGTCGACGAGGTCGACCCGGAGCTCGAGACGGTGCCCGTCCACGAGGCCCACGGGTCCACCGCCATGACCGCCCCCACCTACGCCACGGGGACGGAGACGCACACCGGTGCCACCGCCGCCAACCTGTGGGGCACTGGTGGCGCCGACGAGACCCGGCCGATGCGCACCACCGAGGGCGACCCGGGCCGGGGCGAGAACAACGTCTGAGATGCGGGTCGTCGTCACCGGCGGCGCGGGTTTCCTCGGATCCCACCTGTGCGAGTGGCTGCTCGAACGCGGTGACGAGGTCATCTGCCTGGACAACTTCCTCACCGGCTCACCCGGCAATGTCGCCCACCTCGCCGAGCGGCCCGGTTTCCGGCTGATCCGGGCCGATGTCACCGACTATGTCCACGTCGTGGGCCCGGTTGACGCCGTGCTCCACTTCGCCAGCCCCGCCTCGCCGATCGACTACCTGCGGGTGCCGATCGAGACGCTCAAGGTCGGTTCCATCGGCACCCTGCACGCCCTCGGCCTGGCCAAGGAGAAGCAGGCCCGCTTCGTGCTCGCCTCCACCTCCGAGGTCTATGGCGACCCGGAGGTGCACCCGCAGCCGGAGACCTACTGGGGGCACGTGAACCCGGTCGGCCCACGCGGGGTCTACGACGAGGCCAAACGGTTCGCCGAGGCGTTGACGCTGGCATACCGGCATACGCACGGGGTGGACACGGGCATCGTGCGGATCTTCAATACGTTCGGGCCCCGTATGCGGCCCGACGACGGCCGCGCCATCCCCAACTTCATCCGCCAGGCGCTGGCGGGGGAGCCCGTCACCGTGGCCGGTGACGGCACCCAGACCCGGTCCATTTGTTATGTCGACGACCTGGTGACCGGGATCCTGGCGATGACCGATGCCGATCATCCGGGGCCGATCAACCTGGGCAATCCGCACGAGATCTCCATGCGCGACCTGGCGAAATGGATCATCGAGCTCGCCGATTCGACGAGTGCGCTGGTGCACATCGCCCGCCCGGTCGACGATCCGACGGTGCGCCAACCCGACACCACCTTGGCCCGGGAGATCCTGGGCTGGCAGCCGCAGGTCGCGGTTGAGGACGGCCTGCTGCGGACCATCGCCTGGTTCCGCGAACAGGAAGCCCGCCGCGCCTTCGCCGCCCCCGCCCTCGCCCCGGAGACCACCGAGGCGATCCTGCGCGGCTGACCCCGGCTGAGCCAGGGTCAGCCGGTAGCTGGGTCAGTCGGCGGCGAGCGCGGCGGCGCCCACGATGCCAGCGGAGTTCTGCAGCGCCGCGGGCACGATCGGGGTGCGCAACTTCAGGTGCGGCAGGAATTTATCCGCCTTGCGGGAGACGCCGCCGCCCACGACGAAGAGGTCCGGCCAGAGCAGGTCTTCGAGCTTCTTGTAGTAGGGCTGAAGCCGCTCGGTCGCCCATTCGGTGTACTTCAGGCCCTCTTTGTCCTTGATGCTGGAGGCCGCGCGAGTCTCCGCATCGTGCCCGTCGAGTTCCATATGGCCCAGTTCGCAGTTGGGAATGAGCACGCCGTTGTAGAGCAGCGCGATGCCGATCCCGGTCCCCAGCGTGGTGAGGATGATCAGGCCCTGCTTGTCCTTGGCCGCGCCATACCGGGCTTCGGCAACGCCGGCCGCGTCCGCGTCGTTGACCAGCAGGCACTTGCGCCCCAGGGCGTCGGAGAAGATCTTTTCCCCCTCGGCGCCGATCCACGAGCGGTCGATATTGGCCGCCGTGCGCACCACCCCGTGCTGCACTACACCGGGGATGGTCACCCCGATCGGGGCATCGGCCGGCAGGTCGTCGGTGAACTCATCGGCGATCTGGTCGACGATTGTGGCCACCGCCTCGGGCGTGGACTGCGCGGGCGTCTCGATCTTCAGCCGCGGTTGGAGGAACTCGCCTGTTTTCAGGTCCACCGGGGCACCCTTGATGCCCGAGCCACCGATATCGATCCCCAGGGCCACCGAATGTGCCATCTTTTGCACTCCGTCCTCGTCGTCGAGCATGAATCCGTCGGGGTCTATGGTGGCGCATCGTCCGCGCCGAGGCGGTATCGGCGAGGCACATCTTGCGATCCGGCTGAGCGAGTAAGCGAATTCGCCGGTGTTCCCCAGGACGTTTCGGGCGCACGGGGCTACGGTTGACCCCAATCTGGCGTCACCGACGACGTCCCGGCCCGAGAGGTGTGCGATGAGCGAGCACGGCCCCGTACCCGAGGTTGAATCGATTTACGACGACGAAGACACTCGCTCGGGCAAGAGCGCGATCCGGATCGCCGGCGTCGCCGCGCTCGGTGGATTCCTCTTCGGCTACGACTCCGCAGTCATCAATGGCGCAGTCTCCGCGATCGAGTCGCACTTCGAGGTCAGCTCGGAGGCGCTCGGCTTCGCGGTGGCCTCGGCGCTGCTGGGTGCCGCGGTCGGCGCCTTCACCGCCGGCGGGGTGGCCGACCGGATGGGCCGCCTGGCGGTGATGAAGGTTGCCGCGGTGCTCTTCCTGGTGTCCGCCCTGGGCACCGGTTTTGCCAACAGCCTCTGGATGCTGGTGGTCTTCCGGATCGTCGGTGGTCTAGGCGTGGGCTTGGCCTCGGTGATCGCCCCGGCCTATATCGCGGAGATCGCCCCCGCGCATATCCGCGGCCGGCTGGGTTCCCTACAGCAACTGGCCATCGTCACCGGGATCTTTGTCTCGCTGTTGGTGGACTACCTGCTGGCCAATGCCGCCGGCGGCTCCCGCGAGGTGCTCTGGGCCGGGTGGGAGGCCTGGCGCTGGATGTTCCTGGCGATGGCAATCCCGGCGGTGGTCTATGGCGCGCTATCGATGACCATCCCCGAGTCGCCGCGCTACCTGATCGCCACCCACAAGATTCCCGAGGCGCGCAAGGTGCTCACCGCACTGCTCGGCGAGCGCAACCTCGAGGTCAAGATCGACCGGATCGCCAGCTCCGTCGCACGCGAGAAGAAGCCGTCGATGGCCGATGTCCGCGGCCCGGCGCTCGGCCTGATGCCCATTGTCTGGATCGGGATCGGGTTGTCGGTCTTCCAACAGTTCGTCGGGATCAATGTCATCTTCTACTACTCCAACATCCTGTGGGAGGCAGTGGGATTCAGCGAGAACGACTCCTTCAAGATCACCGTGATCACCTCGGTTGTCAACATCCTGGTGACCCTCATCGCGATCGCCACCATCGATAAGTTCGGTCGGCGTCCGCTGCTGCTCATCGGCTCCGCCGGGATGACGCTGACCCTCGGGGTGATGGCCGTGATCTTCGGTCGCGCCCCGGTGCTCGACGGCGTCCCGCAACTCTCCGACGCCCAAGGGGTGACCGCCCTGGTGGCCGCCAACCTCTTCGTCGTCTCCTTCGGTATGTCGTGGGGCCCGGTCGTCTGGGTGCTGCTGGGGGAGAAGTTCCCCAACAAGATCCGCGCCGCCGCGCTCTCCATCGCCGCCGCGGCTCAGTGGGTGGCGAACTGGCTGATCACCGTCTCCTTCCCCAAGCTGCGCGAGACCCTGGGCCTCGCGTACGGCTTCTATGCCGTCTGCGCCCTGCTGTCGCTGATCTTCGTCTGGAAGTGGGTCAGTGAGACCAAGGGCAAGGAGCTGGAGGAGATGGACGCCGGCCAGGGCTAGCGGCGCTGACCGGGGCGTGGGGGCCGCGGATGTCTCAGGAGGCTGGGACGTCCGCAGCCCTAGGCACCAGTGGGTTCGCGCCCCCGGCCGGCACCTCGTCAGCCGCTGGCGGCCGTCACCGTCGTCAGCCGCCGGATGTGGCGGGAAAGCATCGGCAGGATGGAGCAGGCGAGCAGGATGGCGCCGGTGGCGGTGGCCGCACGGGTGCCGAGGGACTCGCCGAGGACCCCGGCCAGCGCGCCGCCGAGGGGGATCGAGCCATACATGACCTGGGTGTAGGCGCCCGCCGAGCGCGTGAGTTGATCGCGGGGAATGGCCGCTTGGCGCATGGTCAGCGAATACACATTGGCATTGCCCAAGCCGATGCCAGAGACCAGCATCACCGCCGCGAGGACCGCACCCAACCGCATACCGTCCACGGGCCAGAGGACCGCCAGGATCGGCACTCCGCACGACAGCGCGAGCGAGGCGATGAACGCCCGGCCCAAACCCAATCGGTCGGACAGGCGCAATGCGGTGAGCGTGCCGAGGAGTCCGCCGATCCCGCCGGCGGCCAGGGCGAGCCCATAGCCGGTGGTGGGCAGGTGCTGTTCCTTGACCGCCCACAGCACGAGGTTGAGGGTGAAGATCTCGCTGGCCAGGTTGTAGAG
>CAKZIH010000349.1 GCA_936931335.1 uncultured Nostocoides sp.
CCGAGGGCCGGGATCGCGCCGCCTGGGTGCACACTCTGCCCGAGCGCGCCGACGGTGCCCAGCGCGCCCTGGCCCATGGGGAGGACGCCGCCGGCGAACAGTTGACCGTGGCCGCGCCCAGCATGGCCGACACCCTCGATGAGCTCACCGGCTTGCTCGGGGAGGGCACGGTGCTGGTGATCGACGCCTTCCATGCGCTCACCCCCGCCTCCGCTCACACGGTGATCATGTGGGCCCAGGCCGCGCGGGCCCGGGGCATCCGGATCGTCCTCGGCTATCACCCCGCGCTGGACCGGGCCGGGGTCGGCGCGCTGCTCCAGGTGGCGATGGCCGCCACCTGGATCGATGTGCACGGGCTGCGCGAAGAGGACGTCCGCGCGGACCTGCAGGCCCTGGGCGCCTGGGCCAATCCCGCCGTCCTCGAGGTGGCCGTGGAGGCTTGCGCCGGGAATGCGGCGTTGCTGAGGGCCCTACGTCGCAGCCTGGAGGCCGAAGCCGTGATCACCGGGCCAGCGGTGGCCGCGGCATTGGTGCAGGCGCTTGAGGGCTCGTCGCTTCGGCTGCTCACCGAGCAGGGCGGTGACGCGGCCGCGTTGGCCGCCCTGGCCGGGCTGGTCCGACCCGAGGTCGCGCTGGCCGATGCCGCTGCGGCGCTGGGTATCGCGCCCGCCGAAGCGGTCCGATTGGAGAAGCTGGTCATGGAACTGGGCCTGTGCCCCACCACGCGGCCGCTGGCCCGGGCCGCGACCGACGCAGTCCACCAGCATGTGTCCTTGGAGACCCGGCGCGTCGCCAGCCGGGCCGCACGGGACCTGCTCGATGCCACGCAGGTCGGCCAGGGGCGGTTCTTCGCCATCCGGGCGGCCGTCGGCGACCCGCTCACCGGTTGTCTGGAGCTGGCGCGGGCGGCATACGACGAGGCGGCGGCCGCGGCGAAGTTCGCCCGGTGCGAGCAAATCGCCGCCACCTTGATGAGCCGCAGCGACGACCCGGGCGAGGTCGCCTGGGCCAAGGCCGCTCGACTCGCCGCCTGGGTGCACACCGACTGGGCGCAGTTCGCGACCCAGGCGCACTGGTGCGCCGATCCGGCGGTGGCGGCATACCTGGAACGGGCCGGAGTGCCCGACTGGTTGCTCGCGCTGGAATGCCCGCAGGCTCGCGGCCGGTTGAGCCCGGCACGGGAGGCCGGCGAGGCGGAACTCTTTGGCCTCGCCGAGGACGCGATCTTCGGTCGCCCGTGCGAGGACGCCGTAGCCGAGTGGGACACCCGGCTGGCCGGTGCCGGTCTGCTTGCCGTCCCCGCCCCCGTGGCCAGCCGGATGGCGTTGGCGTGGCTCGGTCTGGCCGACTATGAGGCGGCGCACCGCTGGGCCTCGGTCGCCGCGTTCACCGCCGGGACGGGTGACACCGCGGACTGCGCGATGGGACACCTGATCGCGGCCCATGCCAGCCTCCGGCTAGGTCAGTTCGCCGCCGCCGACCAGCAGGCCAAGGCCGCTGCCGAACTCTTCGGCGGGTTCGGTGCGCGCACCCTGGAGAAGTTCGCCGTGCTCACCCGCGCCCATGTGGCCGGGGAGGCCGGTGAGCCCATCCCGGTCCTGCCCGAGCTGGAAGTCGGGGCACCCGCGGGGATCGCGGCCTATCACTCCTATGTCCAGGCGCGGGGCCTCCTCAAGGCCGGGCGAGGCGATGCCGCGGTGCGTGCGTTCTTCGAGTGCGGCCGCTCTCTGAAGGCCCTGGGCATCGACAACCCCTCATTGCTC
Source organism: uncultured Nostocoides sp. (assembly GCA_936931335.1). Taxonomy (GTDB): domain Bacteria; phylum Actinomycetota; class Actinomycetes; order Actinomycetales; family Dermatophilaceae; genus Nostocoides_A. The sequence continues at coordinate 1,764 of CAKZIH010000349.1, forward strand.
AACTGGCGCCCCCACCTGATCGCCCTCTTCCGCGCCAGCGGCCAGCACGATTTCATGCGCCATGTGGAGGATGACCTGGTGGCCGCTTGGCGTGCGTGGGCCCGGGTGGCACCCCAGGCCGCGGCCCGCCGCAGCGAGGTGCTCGGCGCCCGCGCTGCCGAGGTCTGCGATCCCGCTATCGCGGCCAGTGACGAACCGTCGATCGACGCGCTCTCCGCCGCCGAGATGCGGGTGGTGGAGCTGGTGGTCAAGGGAGCGAGCAATCGGGATGCCGCCAAGACGCTCTATCTGAGCAAGCGGACCGTGGACACCCACCTGGGGAATGTCTATCGCAAGCTCGGACTGAGTTCCCGCGACGAACTCACCACCCTGGTGCAGCGGCTGGCTCCCCGGCGCGGACCGGGTCTGCACGTCTTCGGCTGAGCGATCCGGTGGCCGGCCGAGGCGACAAACCCGGGCCGGCCACACCCGGCCGAGTTGGGCGCCGCGGATCGCGACGCCCCAGGACCAGTGCCGCACCGGCCGGTATGGGGGCGTGCCGGCCGGTGCGGCGGATCAGGAGGCGGCGACCGGGGCGGCGAGAAAGCCGGCCAGGGCTGGAGCGCAGCCGGCCGGGTCCTCCAGGAGCGGCAGATGGCCGAGCCCGGGACGGACCTCGGTGGTGACATCAGCGGCATACCGGGCAATGGTCCGGGCGTTCTCGACGAACTGGGGCATGTCCTCATCCCCCACGATGAGCAGGATCGGGCAACGGATACTGGCGAGTAGGTCGGGTCCCTGCACGGTCTGGGACAGGGCGCGCATCGCGCCGGTGCGCAGTTCGGTGAACGGATGGGTGGCCACGATCTGCTCCATCGCGGCATACCGGGCGGGATGGGCGCGCAGGCCGCGGAAGATCGGCGGCGGGTCGTTCATCCAGACGCGGGCCAGGGCCGGGCCGGGGCCTAGCTCGCGCAGCCGCATCATGAGCAAGAAGTACTTGGCGCGGGCTTCACGGTCCTCGGGCGCCCCGGACAGGGTAGGGGCGGCCAGCACCAGCCGGTCGATGAGTTCGGGGTGGCGCGCCGCGACCTGCAGGGCGATCGCCGAGCCAAAGGAGAGTCCGACGAGATCCCGGGCGCCGCTGTCCCGCAGTTGGTCGGCGACGCGATCCGCCCAGCCGTCCAGGGTGCGGGGCATCGGCATACCGGCCTGGGTGCCGTGACCGGGGAGGTCGATCCCGACATGCTCGCGGTCCGGTAGCGCGGACCAGACCTGCGCCCAGATGCCCGAGTGCATGGTGTAGCCATGCACCCAGGCGACGCCGGCGGCGCTCACGACACCACCCTGGTGGGTCGATTGCGCTGTGCCAGTGGGAAATCCGCGACCCAGTCGCGGTAGGCGACGATATTCGCGTCCTGTTCGTCCAGGGTCCACGCGCTGGCGGGGTCGATGGATTCCCAGACCACAGTGTCCTGGTTGATGGCTAGCCGTGATGCCTCGGCGATCCGTTCCAGCGGATGGCTGCTGGTGCCGATCACCGCGACGCGGACCAAGGTGCCGTCGGGGGTGGGTAGGGCGCCAGTGAGGATGATCGGGTCGTCCGCACCACTGCCGAACGCGGTGAGCACCACCGTGGGACTGAAAGCGGTGGCCCGGAAGGCGGATCGCCGATTGGCATCGCGCGCGCCGACCTGAAGATAGGACTGCAGCGCCCGGGCGTAACGCAGGTCGTACCAGGGGTCGCCGACCGTGAGGAAGTCCCCGCCGATGATCAGAGTCCCCTCCGACCGGCGTTCGGTGTGCATCCCGGCGAGGCTGGGCACCTTGTGCACGGTGGGGAAATGCTCGGTGTCGAAGGCGTTCTCCACCACGAAATCGACCGGGACGTTAACGACGCGATCCACCGCGGTAACAATCCGCTTGTCCTGGGTCAGTCGATCCATGGTCTCGACGAAACCGTTGTCCCCCAAGGGGTCATGGGCCAGCCGGGCGAAGATGAGCGGCCCGGCGATATACGTGGGATAGGTGGCCACGCTGAGCCGGCGCGGATGTTCGCCGACGCTGATCAACCGGCCGTGGAAGGGACAGGCGACGCAGCCGTCGCGCAGCTCGCCGCCGGCGGTGAGATCCGCTCCGCGGTGGGGGCAACTCGAGTCGGCAACGACATACCCGTGCTCGGATGCGTTGTCGCGCACCACCATCAGGCGCCGATCGCCGATCCGGATCGGGGTGAGGTCGTCCTGCAGGACATCGGTGAAGGTGACGAGATACCACCCGGCGTGAATGCTGCTCATGCCACGGCCTTTCGAGGATGAAGCCGGCGCACGGCGTCGGCGGCGAGTTCGCCGCTGCGTGCCGCTCGGTCCAGATAGGGGTGTCCGGCGTCCGCGAGCGCAGCCTCGCCGGCGATGACGATCCGACCGCCGATCGGGCGGCGCCAGATCTCGGCGACTGGATCACTCGGCTCGGGGGCGATGGTGAATCCCCCGAGGGCGTACGGGTCTGTGCCCCAGTCGTATGCGGTGATCTCCCCCTCGGGTGCTGGGGTCACCCCCGGCAGTCGGCCCGCCCAGGCCCGCATCCGTGCGGGATCGCGCGCCCATTCGGCGGTTCGCCCGGCCTGGCGTCCCTTGGAGACCACGGTCAGGTGCTGTTCGCCGCGATGCCAGGTAGCGAAGCCGAGTTCGACATCGAAGACGAAGCCATGATCCTGGGCCGGCGCCACGAGGGAGACGTGGACGACCACGGCCGGCGCCGCGGTCAGGGCGGCCGCGGCTTGCCGCTGATCCGCGGGCAGATCGGGCAGCGCGATGAGCCCGGCGGCGATCACCGGCGGTGGAACGGTGAGCACCACCAGCGCGGCAGTCAACTCCTGGCCGGAGCGCAGCGTGACCCGAACTGCGTTGTCGCACAGGGCGATGGCGGCGACCGGGGAGCCGACGGTCACCTCCAGGCCCTGGGCCAGGCGCTGCGGCACGGCCGACATACCGTCATTCAGCAAGTACTTCTCCCCCGGCGGCGGGCTCAGCGCGGGGTCGGACACCACGCGGTCCACGGTGAGCCGCTCGAGGGGCACGCCGCTGACCTGTTCCACCCACTGCCCGAGAGCGCGCAGGCCGCGCTCGTCGATGCGGGCAATCTCCGCCGCGGCGGGGACGGGCAGTTGTCCGGCGAGTGGCCCCATCACCCGCGGCAGATTGCGCAACCGGCGCAGGGCGGCCATCGGGCCGATCACGGGTGCGGTGCCATCCAGCGGCAACCGGAGGTCGTCGACGTGCATCCTCGCCGCGAGTTCACCCCCGTCGATGTGGGTGGCCTCCCGGTCTCGGTCCACCACCGTGAAGACGGGATGGGCCGCCCCGTGCACGACCTGGGCACCCAGTTCGCGCGGTGCCTGTCCGGACTCGCGGACGGTATGGATGCGTCCGCCCACCCGGTCCCGGGCTTCGATGACTCGCACCCCGATCCCGCTGTCGCGCAGGGACTTCGCGGCGGTGAGCCCCGCCATACCGGCACCCACGACGAGAACCTCGGCGCTCGCTGGCACCGCGCTCATGCGGGCATCTCCACGACCGATGACATCGGCCGACGCGGGAAGACCGTCGGCTGCCACATCAGTTGGCTGCTGCGCAGCCGGGCTGCGGGCGCGCGCTCCTGCAGGGCCCGCAGGACCATCGGCACCACCGCCCGGACCAGTGGGGCGCCCAGGCACAGGTGCGTGCCGGCACCAAAGGCCAGCCCCTCCGTAGCAGCCGATTCGCGGTGCGGCGCAATCGCATCCGGGTGACCAAAGACCTCCGGGTCACGATCGGCCGCGCCCAGATGCACCAGCACCTGCGCGCCGGCCGGGACCTGGCCGGACGGCAGCTCGATCGTCGTCTGGGCCTGGCGGGCGACGAATGGGATGGGGGTATGCCAGCGGGTCACCTCGGCAACCCAGCCCATCAAGCCCTCCTCGTCACCGGGGGCGTCATCGCCGGCCAACCAGAGGTGCACGGCCACGGTGATCAGGTCGGCCAGCGGCGCCCAGCCCCCCACGGTGGCCAGCGAGACGATGCCGAGCGCGTCCTCGCGGGACAGCTCGGGGGTCGTCCGCAGCCGTCCGAGCGGGCTCTCCGGTTCGGCCCGATCCATCAGTTCCCCGGCGAACTCGGTGAATGCCGCCATCGCGATCCGGCCCTTGGCCGCGGCCGCCGGGCTGGGCACCGGGTCCAGGGCGACGACCACGGCGGCGGCGTGGGCGGCGTACCGGGCCTGGTCCGCGGCGGGGATGCCAAGAATCCCGGCCAGCGCCAGCGTGGCGAGGGGTTCGCTGATCTCCCGAGCCAGATCAGCGGTCGATCCCAGTCCGGCGAGGTGGGCGCGGATGTCGGCCTCGATCTGCGGGAGCGCGCGGGCTACCGCCGCAGGGCCGAGTAGCGACCCGCCGGGCTTGCGCAACCGAATGTGTTCCGGCCCATCGGTATTGAGCATGGAGACCGGCGCGCCGGACACCTCGCTGCGTTCCGCCTGGCCGCCGGCGGCGGACAGACCTGGATGCGCCAGCGCCGCCGCGCAGTCCGCATACCGGGTGAGCACCACGAGTCCGCCGGGGCCGGTATGGATCGGGTCATGCTCGCGCAGCCAGGCCAGCGTGGGCAGCGGGTTGAGCAGGAATGGGAAGGAGAAGATCGGGGGGACGGCCGGTGCCGCGGTCACGGTCATCGCGATCGCCGGGGTTCACTTGACCTTGGGGCCGCGCCACCGGAAGGTGATCGCGGTGAGCAGGCCCGCGACCAGCACCCACATACCCAGCGCGATGGCCACCGCCGGCAAGTTCCAGCTGCCGCCGACCTCGACGACCTGGAAGTTCTCGGGCAGGAAGACATAGCGCATGCCCTGGGTGAGCCACTTCAGCGGGAAGATGCCGGCGGTCATCTGCATCCATTCCGGCAACTGGGTGAAGGGGAAGAACACCCCGGAGATGAACTGCAAAACCAGGAAGGGTGGGGTGACGATCGCCGGGGCCGCCGAGGCGGACGGGATGACGGCGGTATAGGCCAACCCGCACAGTGCCATGGCGGCGGTGCCCAGCACGAGGATCCACCCGAACGCGAGCAAATGCTTACTGTCCGTAGGGATCTGCAGGCCGAAGAAGGCCCGCCCGATAGCGACCAGGATGAGCGTCTCCAAGAGCGAGGTCACCGCGACCAGCACCACCTTGCCGATGAAATAGGCCCCCTTGGGCATCGGGGTACTCCCCAGGCGCCGGATGAGCCCCATCTCCCGTTCGATGGCCACATTGATCGCCAGCCCAGTAAAGGCGGTGCTCATCACGCCCGCGGCGATGATGCCGGCCACGAAGTACTGCTTGAAGTCGGTGTCGGTGCCCTCGATCTTCCCCGTGAAGATCGCCCCGAAGATCAGCAGCAGGATCACGGGCAACGCCAGCGTGAACACCAACTGCTGCACATTGCGGAAGAAGATCTTGAGTTCGGCGCCGGAGCGGGCCAGGGCCGCGCGTCCGAGACCGGGCAACCGGCGCTCGGTCCGGGTCGCCCGCGGTCGGGCGATCGGCGTTGGCTGCGAGCCGGTCGGCGTCGCGGCCTTGGTGGAGTCGACGGTGGTCATCGCTTGGCGTCCTCTCGCTGGATCAGCCGCAGATAGGTGTCCTCGAGGGTGGGCCGGCTCACGGTCAGGCCCGGGATCTCGTTGATGCCGAGGTCACGCGCATACGCAATGAGCAAAGCCAGGACCTCGGTGGGCTTGTCGGTGGCGATGGTGATCTCCGCCCGGTTGTCCGCTCGGGTGAGCTGCTCGACGGTGGCGATCTCGGCCGGGACGGCTCGTTGCGCCTGCGGCACCCCGGAACAGGTGATGAGGGTGCCCGCCCCGGCGGCGCGACCGAGTTCGGCAATGGTGCCGACGGTCAGCATCTTGCCCGCGGCGATGATGCCGGCCCGATCGGCGAGCGCCTCGGCCTCGTCGAGATAGTGCGTGGTCAGCACCGTGGTCGCGCCCAGTTCGCGGAAGTAGTTGACCAGGTCCCAGGCTTCGCGCCGGGCCTCCGGGTCCAGCCCGGTGGTGGGCTCGTCGAGGAAGACCAGTTCCGGGCGGCCGACCACGCCCACGGCGACATCCAACCGGCGCCGCTGTCCACCCGAGAGGGCGCTGGTCTTGGCGCGCGCCTTGCTCGTCAACCCGACCATGGCGATGAGCTCGTCGGTGCCCAGCGGGTCGGAATAGAAGCTGCCGAAGTGGTCAACCACCTCGCGCACGGTCAGGTCCAGGTAGTCCCCGGTGTTCTGCGGAACCACGCCGAGCCGGTTGCGCCATTCGCGCCGGTCGGCTCGGGGGTCCTCCCCCAGCACCTGGACCTCGCCCGAGGTGCGGCTGCGCACGCCGACGAGGATCTCGACGGTCGTCGTCTTGCCCGCGCCATTCGGGCCCAGCAGCGCGAACACCTCGCCTTTGCGGACATCCATGTCCACGGAGTCAACGGCGGGGAAATCGCCATACATCTTGCGCAGCGAACGCACGTGGATGTGCAGATCCTCAGTGGTGGCCATCGTCCTGCCTCCTCGGGTGGTCTCTTGCGACCAGTCTTGGGTTGGTATGCCGTCCCCGGCATCGGTCGGTCATACCGACGCGATGCGTAAAGAGGCCCCCGGCGCTTCGGTATGCAGTCGCTCCGGGAGCACGACGGCCCCGGGACCTCGCAGTCCCGGGGCCGTCGTCGTTCGCGTCAGGTCAGCAGCAGCAGCAGCAGCACGGGACCTCGCCGGCCGCCACCTCGTTGAGCTCCTGCTCAGAGAGCTCGGCGCTGTCCGCGGCCGGGGCGGCGGGCAGGTGGAGCTGGAAGACGCCGGTCTCCAGACCCTTCTCGTAGAGGGTCTGCTGGACGTCCAGGGCCGCCTCATTGCCCTTGTCCTCGTAGGGGTTGACCTCGTCGGAACGGTGACGGACGACCTCGACCCGAACGTTCTCCGGCAGGCTCAACCCCACCTCGGCCAGGGCGGCCTTGGGGTCGGCGTCGAGCCGGGCCGAGAACTCGTCGTCGGTCCAGTCCTTGATGAGGGTCTGCAGGTACTGGTCGCGGAAGTCGGTGGTGGACATTGCGTGCTCCTTTTGTCGGGGTTATCGCGAATTGGATTGGGGTGGTGTGCTTTTCGGTTGAATCAGACCGTGCAGCTACTGCACGAGGGGCAGCAGCAGCAGCAATAGGTGGCGCCGGCGGCGACCGAGTTGAGGTCGTCGGCGTCCAGTTCGCCGGTGTCCAGATCGGGTGCTTGGGGCACATGGAAGACGAACTCACCGGTCTGCAGGCCCGTCTCGTAGAGGGCGAGTTGCGCCTCCAGATCTCCACCGCCTTCGGCGATCTCGGCACCGATCTGATCGGAGGAGTGGCGCACTATGGTGACGCGCGAATCGGCCGGCAGGGTCAGACCCGCTTCGGCGAGCGCCCCGACCGGGTCACGGTCCAGGCGTGCGGCGTAGTCCTCATCGCCCCAGCTGGAGAGCAGCATCCGGGTGTAGGCATCGACGACCTTGCGCCGGGCTCCATTGGTGAGTGCCATGGGTGCCTCCGATGGTCAGCTGCAGCAGCAGCAGGGGCAGCAGCAGCAGTTGATCGAGCCACCGGAGACTTCGCTGAGCTCGTCCACGTCGAGCTCGCTGGTGTCGATCTGCGGGGTGGCAGGGATGTGGAACTCGAAGGTGCCGCTGGTCAGGCCGGCCTCGTAGAGCCCGACCTGCTTGTCCAGGCGTGCTTCCTGGCCATCGGCGGCGCCGGCGGCGGTGGTGCCGCGCACGATCTCGATGGTGGCGTCGGCGGGCAACTCCAGGCCAACCTCGGCCAGCGCGGCGCGCGGGTCGGAGTCGAGGCGGGCGGCGTACTCGTCGCTCGACCAGCTGGCCAGCAGGGCCTTGGTGTAGGCGTCGATGAATTCGTTCTTCTGGGCTTCGGACAGGGCCATCGCAAACTCCTTGTCGGTTCGGTGCGCGGGGAGCGGTTCCTCGCGATGTCTCGACTCTTCGGCACGCGCGCTACGGTCCGAAAGACCCGCCGTCGCTCATCGATGACGTATGTCGTCCGCAGCTATGCCGACCGCCGCACCCGGGTGACGTAGGGCCGCGGCGCGACCGTGCGTATGCCCGTGCCGGTCACCCGATTCCTTGGCAACCAGCGCCCGCCAACGCACGCCTGGCCAAGCGGTGGCACCCCGCCGTCGAGGGAAAACGACCAATCGGCCGGACCCGCGCGTGTGCGGGGTCCGGCCGATCGGCCGTCGGGTGGTGCTTCGTCGCCAGGACTCAGCTGCAGCAGCAGCAGGGGCAGCAGCAGCAGTTGATCCCACCGCCAGAGACCTCGCTGAGCTCGTCCACGTCCAACTCGCTGGTGTCGATCTGCGGGGTGGCCGGCATGTGGAACTCGAAGGTGCCGCTCTCCAGGCCGGCCTCATAGAGCGCGACCTGCTTGTCCAGGCGGCCCTCCTCACCCTCCTGGCTGGCCGCACCGGTGGTGCCACGCACGATCTCGATCTTGGCGTCGGCCGGCAACTGCAGGCCGACCTCGGCCAGCGCGGCGCGCGGGTCGGAGTCGAGACGCTCGGCATACTCGTCGCTCGACCAGCTGGCGAGCAGAGCCTTGGTGTAGGCGTCGATGAATTCGTTCTTCTGGGCTTCGGACAGGGCCATGGTTTTCGTGTCTCCTTGCTCGATGGGTGAGTTGCCGGGACTGACCGCGCGCCCTGTTCGGACCTTCGGTGCGTTGCCGACAGGTCAATCCTTCGTCGCCGCCCCCACCTCGCGGAATAGCTCGGCCGGCCGAACGCTTACGCAGCAATTACTGTTGCGGGGCAACGACATACGTGCCCATGCCGAAGGCCTACCGAGGGATACGCAAAAGCAATCCCGGCCCGACCTGAGCGGGTCGGACCGGGATGGCGTCAGGTGGCGTGCACAGCCGACTCAGTCGGACTCCTGCCGGCTCGCCAGCTCCGCGAAGAGGCCGTCGGGGTCGGCCATCAGCTCGCGATAGGTGCCGGTCTGCACCACCCGGCCCTTGTCCATCACCACGATCCGGTCGGCGTCGCGCACGGTGGACAGGCGGTGCGCCACGACGACCCGGGTGGCATTGAGCTGCCGGGTGGCATCGGCCACGATGCGCTGGGTGGGATTGTCCAGCGCGCTGGTGGCCTCATCGAAGATGACGAAGCGGGGCCGGTTGACCAAGGCGCGGGCGATCATCAAGCGCTGGATCTGCCCGCCCGACAGCCCGGCCGAGGCTTCGTTGACCACCGTGGCCAGGCCCATCGGCATGGCCTTGATGACCGGGGTAAGCCCGGCCATATCGGCCGCCTCCCAGATTTCATCCTCCGTATAGCGCCCGCCGCCCGAGATATTTTCCCGGATGTCGCCGGCCATCAACCGCGGGCTCTGCAGCACCACGCCGCATTGGGCGCGCACCCCCGGCAGGTCGAGTTCACCCAGATCCTGACCGTCGAAGAGCACCGCCCCCTGATGCGGCCGGGAGAAGCCGAGCATCAGCCGGATCACCGTGGACTTCCCGCTGCCCGAGGGCCCGACGATCGCCACGAACTCACCCGGCTGCACATCGATGCTGACATCGTCCAGGACCAGCGGGCCGTCGTCGCGGTAGCGGAAGGAGACCCCTCGCAGCGAGACATTGCCCGAGAGCTCCCCCGGATGCGCCTTGCCGATCCCCGCCTCCGGGTCGGCCTCGAGGACCGGACGTAGCGACTCCACCATGGGAATGATCGCCCCCGCGGTCAGCACGCTGCCGGTGAACTGCAGCAGCGCATTGATCATCAGGGTGAATGCGGTGAGGAAGGTCAGCAGGGCGGCCATCGACATACTGCGTTGAGTCATGGCCACGGTGAAGACGACACCCAAACTGAGCAGCGGATAGACGGCATTGAAGATCGTCACCCGGTCCTGTACCCGCCGGCTGGCGAGGATGCGCGACTGGACCGCGCGCTGCTGCTCCGACCAGCGCAGGAAGGCGCGCTCTTCGGCCGCGGCCGCGCGGATCTTGGTCATCGCCGAGAGGATCTCGTAGCTCAGCCCGGTCAGGCCCTGCTCAGCCTCATAGCGCTCCCGCTCCAGGCGCAACACTCGGCGGCCGGCGAGCAGACATACGGCGACGGCAATGGCCGCCAGCCCGAGCGCCAAGGCGGCCAGCGAGACGCTGTAGAAGAAGGCGACCAAGAGGTTGGCGACGACCACCACCAGACCCAGGGTCGCGGCGACCACGACCCCGGAGAGGATCTCCTGCGCGGCCTTGAGGCTGAGGATCACCGTGCCGAGCCGGCCGGTGGAGTACCTCTGGAAGAAGGTCACCGGCAGGTCCAGGAGGCGACCGAAGATCCCCGTCTGGGTTTTGGTCACCAGCGCGCCCTGGATGCGCAGCACGGCGAGGTTCTGCACCGCCGCGAAGGCCGCACCCACGGCCGCGCTGGCGATGACCGCGAGCCCGCCCTGGATGATCATCGGGCGGTTGGCGGCGGCGACGAATTCGCCGAGGATCTTGCCATTGAGCACCGGGGTGAGCAGACCTAGCAGACCGATCAGTGCCGCCATCGTGGCGAACATCGCCACGCTGCCGCGCAGACCCGTGAAGCCATAGCGCACCAGGGCGCCGATGGTGCTGATCCCCGCGGGCAGGCGCGGGTAGATCGTCCATACCGTGCGCCCGGCCGAGAAATGGTTGTCCCGGGTGACCCGCACCGGCTTGTCGAGCCAGCGCGCGAAGGCGACATAGCCGCCGTCCTTGAAGAGGAAGGCGACCGGCAGGTGGTCCGGGCCCCAATAGCCGGCCACCGGCCCCATATCCGTTGTCCACCAACGCCCTTCGAGCCGTATGCCGCGAGTGCGCACCCAGCCACTGGCCCCCAGGTCGGCAAAGTCGGCGATGCTGCGCCGATGACGAATGGAGTCCGGTACCCCCGGATCGTCGCCCATCTCCTCCAGCACCCGGACCGTGGCGTCGATCAGCCCCGGGGTGACCCCGGGCAGTGAGCCGATGCCGATGGCCGATTGTTCGCCCAGCAGCAGTAGATCGTTCTCGTCCCGCACATGGCCCAGGGTGTCCTCGTCGCGTCGGCGCGCGCGCTGCACCGCGGCCGAGGCGTTCAGCGCCTCGCGCTCCACCAGACGGTCGATGAGGAAGAGGAAGCGGGACCAGTGCGCGACCAGGCGATGCCACAGGGTGTCCTCGCGCAGCAGTTCCGCAGTCGTGCGCGTCCGCAGCACGGTCGCGGTGTCGAGCACCAGCCAGTCCTGCCGGCTCAGACACAGGCTGTCTCCGTCGGCATATTCGGCCCGTTCGGCCCCCTGGCAGGCCCGGCCGGAGACGATGTCCACCCACAAGAGCGATTGCACCGGGCGCAGCACGTCATGGGCGGCGAACTCACAGGTTGCCTCCGCCGGCAGTACTTCGAAGTCCCGCGGCGGCAAGGGCCGGCTCAAGCTGGGGTCGATCTTGCGCAGGGTGGACTCGATGCCGCGCGCCAGGGTTTCCCCTGGATCGGCGCCCCCAAAGTCATTGCCCAGCAAGCGCATTCGCTGCCGCAGTTCGGCCAAGGGGATGGTGCGCATGGACGCCGAGCCCACCCGCCGGCAGATCACCCGGTGACGGGGCCCGGCGACCGGGCCGGCGATAACATCGCCCGCGGTGATTCGGGCCAGGGAGTGCCAGGGGCCGACCGGCTGACCGTCGACCACCTGCACCGCAAAGAGATCCACCTCGCCATGGGCCACGATGGCGACCTCGTCCGCGGTGAGGATCGGAAACATATCCCGGGCCGACCAGTCCGCTTCCCGGTCCTCACCGAGCAACAGCGGGGAGCCGGTGGGTGGCCTGGACATACCGTCAATGGTCATGAGATGCGCTCCGCGTTCGTGGCCTTCTCGGATTGCACGAGGTCGGCATACACCGACCCCAGCGCCATGAGATCGTCGTGCCGCCCCTTTTCCACCACGGTCCCGTCCTCGACGACCATGATCACGTCCGCGTCGCGGACGGTGGAGAGGCGATGGGCGATGATCACCAGCGCGCACCCGCGGCGGCGCAGGTTGTCGATGACGCGGCGTTCGGTCGCCGTGTCCAGGGCACTGGTGCCCTCGTCGAGGATCACCAGGGTGGGATCGCTGACCAGCGCACGGGCGAGCTCGAGGCGCTGGCGCTGGCCACCGGAGAAATTGCTGCCGCCCTCGGCCACCGCGGCATTGATGCCGCCGGCCCGTCGCGAGATGGTGTCGAAGATCTCCGCATCCCGCAGGGCGCGCAGCACGCTCTCGTCACGAACCTCGCTGTCCCAGAAGCAAATATTGTCCCGCACGGTGCCCTCGAAGAGGGTCGTGGTCTGGTCCACATAGGCCACGGAGCGGGCCATCGACTGCCGGCTCCACTCATGGCGTTCCTGGCCGTCGAAGAGGATCCGCCCGCCGGTGGGTTCCAGCAGGCCGGCGGCGAGCTTGGCGATGGTGCTCTTGCCGGATCCGGAGGCACCGACCAGGGCCACGCGCATACCGGGTTCCACGGCGAGATCCAGACCGCGTACCAAGGGCGGCAGCAGGGGGCTGAAGGTGAAGTCCACCGACTCGAACCGCAGGCTGCCGGAGAGCACCTCACCGCCCGGGCCACTCGGATTGGCCGCGAATGACGGATCGAGTTGGTAGTTCTCCGCATCGCGCAGTCGGTGCAATTGCGCCTGCATCTCCTGCAGCACCCCAGCCTGATTGGTCAGCTGGGTCAGCGGTCGGGTGAACGTCGCCAGCAGCGCCTGGAAGGCGAAGAGCACCCCCACGGTGATCGCGCCATGGGTGACCCGCAGACCGCCGACGAGCATGACCAGCCCCGAGTTCACCGTGGCGAGCATGGGCGGGACAATCCCGATCAGCGCGGTGGGCACCCCCAGCCGCTGGGACTCGGTGATGGTTTTGGCCAGCGACCCCGACCACCGGGTGAACGAGGCGTGCTCGGTGCCGGAGGCCTTCACCGTTTCGATCGAGGAGATCGTATGGAGCGTGGCCACCGCCAGCCGGCCTTCCTCGGCCTCCAGCGCGGTGGCGGTGTCCACCCGGCGGCGCATGACCGCGCGCAGCACGATGAGGTTGATCAGGGCGACGGCGATCGCGAGCGCGCCGAGCACCAAGTCCTGGAAGAGCAGCGCCGCGCCATAGACGACGATGAGCAGCAGGTTGACCACGGTGACCACGAGGTCCCGGGTGACGGTCTGCGCGACCAACCGGTTGCTGGTCAACCGGCGACCGAGTTCCCCGGGACGGCGCTGGAGATAGAAACCCATCGGCAGTCGCAACAGCCGATAGAGGAAGCGGCCGCTGGACACCAGGGAGCTGCGGGCCTCCACCAGGCGCAGATAGTAGGTCTGCACCAGGGTGAGGATGAAGATCCCCAGTGCGCAGCCGAGCAGGCCGGCCAGCAGCGGCAGCATCGCCAGCAGGCCGGTGCGCCCATAGATCGAGTCGACGTAGTACTGGGTGAAGATCGGGCCGATGATCCCGGGGATCACCAGGACCACCGCCGCCAGCAGGGCCAAGGTCAGGCCACGACCGGACTTGGAGGTGCGTTCCAGCAGCATCTGCCGCAGGCGCGGCGGCTCCCCGCCCGCCTCGAAGTCCTCCCCCGGCGCCAGGTCGAGCACGATCCCGGTGAAGCCGGAATCGAACTCTGCCAACGGCATACGCCGGGGGCCGGAGGCGGGATCGTTGAGCAGCACCATGGTTTGGCCACGGCGGCGCTCAAAACCGTTGACCACCATGAAGTGCTGGAAGGCCCAGAAGACGATGACCGGGCGGCCCATCTCGATCAGCGGCGGCAACTCCATCCGGGAGCCCTTGCCCACCAACCCATATTTGGCGGCCGCGTCCATCACATTCTTGGCGGTGGATCCGTCCCGGGAGATCCCGCAGGCGACCCGAAGCTCTTCCAGCGGAACGAATTTGCCGTAGTGCGCCAGGATGATCGCCAGGGATGCGGCGCCGCATTCGACCGCCTCCATCTGAATGACCGTCGGCGTCCGGCGCACCGGTGCCCGCCAGGGGGCCAGGCCTTTGCATTCCGTCTCCACCCGCGGTGGCGCCTTGGGCATCGTTCACACCCCCAGCAGGATGGAGACCGGTTTGCGAGCGCCGAGGGAGAGCTCACCCTCGATCGGGGTTCGTGAGTTGAGCACCACGGAGGGCCCGGAGACGCTCGTCCACTGATAGCCCGAGGCCGTATGCGGGTCCGCCAGCAGCCGGACCCGCACCAGATGGCCGGTGGTCGGCGCAGCCGCGGCACTTCCGGTGACCATCGCGAGTTGCTCTGTGCTGGCAGGGAATTCGCCGACATTCTCCACCACGCCGCGTAGCCGTCCGAAGATCCGCGGGTTGACGCCGGGCACGGCGAGGGTGACTTCCTGGCCGGGACGAACGAAGGGGACCATGTCGCCGGCGACGACCAGGGTGGCGCCGAGCTCCTCCTGGCCCGGGGCGATCTGTTCGATCTGCAGGACCGGCTCCCCGGGGGCGACATAGTTGCCTACCCCGGCGTTCACCGAGACGATCCGGCCGGCCACGGGTGCGGCGACCGGGATGGACTTGCCGGACGCGGTGCGCACGATCCCCACGGTCTGGCCGTCGGTGACGGTGTCCCCGGTGCGCACGGGCATACCGGTCAGGGCGCCCGGGACGGTGGACTCCACGGTGACCACGCCGCCCGGATAGGACAACAGGCCGCCGACCGAGGCATACCGGGGAATGGCGCCGAGGAATCCCCACAGGCCGACCATCACAGTGGTGATGAGCACGGTGAAGACGGCGACCCAGCCGCGCGGGCTGGCCAGCAGGGTCGGGGAGTCCAGTTGGTCGGGTTGCCGCTGGCGCTCCAGCGCCTTGAACCGGAATTTCACGATCGCCTCCACGGATCGTCTTCGGTGGGGTCTGGGGCGCCGAGGGCCATCATCCCGACGGCTCCCTCGTCCAGCGGATCGGTGCCGGTGGCCCGGGCGAAGAGGCCCGCGCTGCAGCCGCCGATCCCGCATACGCCCAGGCCGAGCACCGTGGCGTTGAGGTAGATGGTCTGGTAGACGACGCCGACGTGCTTGGTCAGCAGGGCGTAGGGCATGCCCTGGTATTTCCACATGACCCGCCCGAAGCGGCCGCCGAAGAGCAGCACCACCGGCGGCGGGAGTTCCCCGCGGGTCGTCATTTGCACATCGGCGTTGATCGAGGAGCGCACCCGCTCGTCCGGGCTGACCAGGTCGAGTTCGTGACGGGTCGGGGCGTAGCGGTAAATGCCCGGCGCGAGCCCGGTGACATCATTGACCACGAGATAGGTCTCGATCTCGTGGATCGAGCCGCCGCTGGGATAGGGCCGGTCGACGACCTCGAGTCCGGCCTCGTCCGGGAAGAGCTGGCGTACCCGCAGCGAGCGGTAGAGCAGCTCGGCCACCTGCGTCAGTGTCGTCTGGCCGGGCAGATAGCGCCGGTGCGAGCGCCGGGTTTCCATCACCTGTGCCAGGGGCGGGTCCTCCCCGCGAGCGCGGGCCAGGTCCGGCACCGGCAGCGCCACGCCCCCTGAGCTCTTCGTGCCTGAAGTCGGCGCCGCAGTCGGCACGGGAACTGGGATCGGCAAAGTCCTGATCAGCCCCAACAAAACGGACATGGAAATGTTCAACCTCGTCAACGAGGTCCGCACCAAGGGCACACTGGGGGGAGAAAAGATCCCCTGGCCAACCTGCGCCGATCCCAATATCCCGACGAACGATCCCAAATACACCTTCGCTCCGGGCAAATTCAAGCCGCTGACCTACGATGGGAACGCCGCACTCATGGCACACAAACACGGCTACTTCCTCAGCAAAACTGCCACGGAGTTCGCCCATGTGGAGCCGCTGGAATTCCAGAATGAACCCTTTTTCTATGGCGTGACTCTCAGAGAGCGCATTGAGCGCGCACTGAAAGAAAGCGGCAGCACGGCAATTTGGGATCACGTCGGTGAAAACGTCGGTCGTGGCTACACAGACAGCCTGACCATGGTTACAGAATTCATGCGAAGCGAGGGGCACTGCGAAAACATCATGAACCCAGACGTCACCGCTATGGGCATGGCGTATGTGTACGTGCGCGAGAACCTCAGATACGCCAATGGGGGGTGGCAGGACGGCGTGACAACGAAATGGGGCACAGCGATGGCCAACAACTGGGTGCAGGTCTTTACCCGGTACAAAACGTACTGATCGAAAGAGCAGCGCAGCGCCAAAGAACCGTGCACGGTTCTTTGGCGCTGCAATATGTCATCCTGAATTCGTGAAGCGTTTTGTTCCCCGGAAATCCAGAAATGGACCTCGCAAAGCCCTCCGTGTGCGGGTCGCAGAAGCGATCTTGAAAAAAATCGGTTTCAAGGTCCAAGGCGCCTTGCCAAGCCATGGTCCTTATCTGCTGGCTGTTGCGCCGCATACCCACAACATCGATTTTCTCTATGGGCTGTTGGGCACAAGGGCCATGAACATCACGCCAAAATTCTTGGCCAAGAAAGATCTGCTGCGCTTTCCGATGAACCTGATCATGCGTCCTCTCGGCGCCATCAGCGTTGACCGCAAAAACCCCGGTGGAACCACCGCCCGAGCCGCCGCGCTGCTCAACAAAGGACACATCGTCGCGCTGCTGCCCAAAGGGAAACGCGGACCAGGTCAGTGGAAACACGGTCTGCGCTACATGGCTCAGGAAACCGGAGCCAAGGTCTACCTGATGAGCATCGACCATGGCCGAAAAACACTCACCTGCTTTGGCCCCTATGAAATGACTGGCAACGCAGATCTCGATGGCCTTTGGTTTGCTTCGCAACTTCAAGGCGTCACGGGCTACGTGCCAGAGAACACCGACACCTTCGAATTCGAACCGCGAAAAGAACAGCCAGAATAACATTCACCCTAAAAACCCCAGAAACGCAACTTCAAACAAGTTGCGTTTTCCTTTTGTCCCACAAAAAACCTATGCGAAAATCCAACTCCACGTCCAGATCTCCCTCCCCTTCGGTGTTCAGTTCAGAACTTTTCCAGAAAGCAAAGGCGCAAATCGCAAGAAGATGGCCAAATGCAAATGCTAGGTTATGGCCCATGGAATTACGCATCCAGGGAAGAAGCACATGGATGTGGCTGCTGGCACTGATCATCTTCATGAGCATGGTCGTGAGCTACGTGCGCATCATGACTCAACGCGCCCAAGAAATCACACTCCCAACGCCTTCAGGGCGCGGAAAAATCATGGCGCGGGACGGAACGCTCCTCGCCATGACCCGCACCGAAAACCCAGGCACCTTTCAACAAAAAGAAACGCGGATCTACCCGCTGAAAACACTCGCCGCGCAAGTCGTGGGCATCATGGGACAAACCGAAGGCCTCGAAGGACTCGAACGCGCCTATGACAGCGACCTCAAAGCAGGCAAAAACCTGCGACTGACCATCGACCCCAAACTCCAAGCAGACACGGAGCAGGCGCTGAGCAAACACGCCAGCGAGAACCGGGCAAAACACGGGGGCGCCATCATCATGGACATCTCCACAGGTGAACTGCTCGCCGTGGCGTCGTGGCCTCCACTGGACCCCACCGATTGGCGAGGCAAAGGCCCAGAAATCCTGCGCAACCGCCCATTGATCGACCGCTTTGAACCAGGGAGCGTCATCAAGCCGCTGAGTGTGGCTGCCGCGCTCGACGTGGGTGCAATCACCCCCGATCAAACCTTCGACACACCCATGGTGCGGCGCGTCGGCGGACGCTGGGCATCAAACATCGGTGACAGCGTCGCTCACGGTCCCCGACTGAACATCGAAGACATCCTGCGCTACTCGAGCAACGTCGGCATGAGTCACATCGTCGAAAAGATGACCAACGAGCAACTGCTGCGCAGCTTTCAAAAGCTCGGTTTTGGACGCCCTGTCGAACTCGGCAAAGCGACCACCGCCAGCGGCACGCTGCAACCGATCAATCGCTGGGATAACCTGGTGCGCACCACCAACTCCTTCGGCCAAGGCATGAGCGTCACGCTGCTGCAACTCGCGGTGTCCTACGCTGCCCTCGGAAACAACGGAACATACGTCACCCCCCGACTGACCCTGCCAACCGAGAACTTCAATCCTGAAGCGCGCCCAGGCGAGACGAACACCGAAAGCCAAACACTGGCCAACACATCACAAACCGGGGAACCCAAAGCTCCGCGTCTGCTCGCAAGCCTGAGCAGCGAGCAAACAACCACCGAGGCCCCGAACGCAACAGCCACTGAAAATGCGGACAACAAACCAGACGTGGAGCTCAAAAAGACAAGCGAAGATTCGAGCGGCGCAGAAGATACAGAAACCATCGACCCAGACACGGCACCTGCAGAAGGCACGCAAGCCTTTCAAAAAGGCAGCACGGAAGAAGTCCGTAAGATGCTGCGCATGGTCATCGAACTCGGCATTCCACACGCGGCGATGATCGAAGGTTACGAACTCGGTGGGAAAACCGGAACCGCCCAGGTGGTCGAAAATAACCGGTATTCCGCCACCACCTACGAAAGTACCTTCGTCGGGTTCTACCCCGCAGAGAAACCAGAAATCGTCGTGGCCATCAACGCTCACGGCGCCGAGAAAAACTACCAAGGCTCTCAACTCGCCGCGCCAATCTACAAGGAAATCGTCGCGAGCTACATCTCGCAAAATGCACTGCCCTACAGCGAAAGCTTGCTCGAAGAACAAAAAGATTTGCAGGAGCGGCGCAACAAAGGCGAATTCATGCGTTAAAACGCGCGGAACCCCAACTGAAGTGCCACTTTTCCCCTGATAAATATCAGGGGAATGTTCATCCCCTCGCCCCCGTGAAGACACGTGACTTCAGTCATGCTTCGCCGCTCAGCAAGAAAAGAAAAAAGACAAAATGCGGAGAAAAAGCCCAAGAGGACAATGGCAACAAAGAACGCCAGGTGCTGCGAGTTGACCAGCAGGCAACTAGAATAAAAAAGCGCAGGAGGAACGATGATGACCAGCCAAGAGACGCGCGCCAAGGCGCTTTTAGAAGAGTTGCTGAGCGGCGGAGCCGCAGCTCTGACGGCGCTGATCAAACTTCCAGCGGGCGAAGAGGGCGCAGCTGTGCTGACCGAAGTGATCGGACTGAGTGAGCAGGAGCAGCCGCACCTGCGAACGCCAGAAGCGTGGAAAGAAGCGCTGATGCGCTGCCGCGCCAAAACCTGGACCCCGCAGGTCAGCGCCTTGGCAAGTGATGACATGG
>CAKZIH010000350.1 GCA_936931335.1 uncultured Nostocoides sp.
TGCCGCAGCCATTGGGCCCGATGATGGCGGTCACCTGGCCGCCCGGGATCTCCACATCGAGCTCGCGCACGATGGGTTCGGCGCGATAGCCCAGGGTCAGGCCGCGCACCGAGATCCCGGGCGCGGGCGTGGGATCCGATGCTGTGCGCTCGGACGTATGCCGAAGCGCCAGGACGGCGGTCATCGGAGTTCCTTTCGGTGGGGGGCCAGGACGAGCCAAAGCAGGAAGGGGCCACCGGCCAGGCCGGTGACCACGCCGACGGGCAGCGGCGAGGGCGCGAGTTCCGCGGCCACGAAGTCGGCCGCCAGCAGCAGGGCGGCGCCCACCCCGGCGGCGAGGAAGGGCGCCGGGCGACCCGACAAGGCGCGGGCGATCGGCCCGGCCAGCAGGGAGACGAAGACCACCGGCCCGGCCACGCTCGCGCAGGCCGCGACCACGAGCACCACCAGCAGCAGCACCATGGCGCGGCGGCGGCGCACCGGGACGCCCAGACCCGCCGCGGTGTCATCGCCCAGGCGCATGGCACGCAGGTCGGGGACGATCATCGCGGCCAGCGGGGTGAGGATCGCCAGGGCCACGGCGAGCATGGCGACCTGGCGCATGGTCACATCGCCGAGGCTGCCGATCAGCCAGGCCAGCGCGGCTTGCGCCCGATTCAGATCGGAACGGGTGAGCAACCACTGGATGACCGCGCTCAACACCGACGCGCAGGCGACACCGACCAGCACCATCCGCGTCGTCGAGCCGCGCGCCAGCAGGACGACCAGCAGCGCGACGCCCAGGGCGCCGCCGAGGGCGGCGAGGCTCACGGCATACCCGCCGAGGCCGAGGACGATCGAGCCGACGACCGCGCCGGCGCTGGCGCCGATGGAGATGCCGAGCACATCGGGGCTGGCCAGCGGATTGCGCAAGAGGTCCTGCATGAGCGCCCCCGCCAGGCCCAGCCCGCCGCCGACGAGCACAGCCGCCAGCGCGCGGGGCAGTTTGGCCTCGCGGACGATATAGCTCGCGCCGGGGATCTGTTCGCCGCCGAGGATGCGCACCAGGTCGGGGAAGGTCACCGTGTAGTCGCCGAGCAACACCCGCACAAAGAAGAGGACGAGCACCAGCAGCGCCAATGCCAACGGGATCAGTCGGGGTGCGGCCGATCGTCGTGTGGTCCGTGCGGGCAGCGCCGGCGCGCTTGCGGTGCTCATGCGAGTTTCATTCGACGGACCAGCAGGATGAGCACCGGCCCGCCCACCAAAGCGACGAGGAGCCCCGAGCGAATCTCTTCGGGCCGGGCGACGACCCGGCCCAGCAGGTCCGCGGCCAGCAGGACCACCGGCCCGGCCCACAGGCAGTGCGCCAGCACCCGTCCGTATGCCGGTCCGACCAGCGCCCGCACCAGGTGCGGGACGACCAGGCCGACGAAGGCGATCGGCCCGGCCAGGGCCACCGCGGCGGCCGCCAGCAGCATGGCTCCCACCGCCGCGAGCGCTCCCCGCACCACGACGCCATGGCCGAGCGCGCGGGCCAGGTCCTCCCCCATTGCCAGCGCATCGAGCAGGCCGCGGCTGGTCAGGCACAGCAGCAGTCCGACGATCAGGAAGGGCGCGATCTCCAACACATTGGTGAGCGGCCGGCCGGCGACGGAGCCGATCTGCCAGAACCGGAAACTGTCGAAGGCGTCCTGACGCAGCACGATCACCGCGGACACGATGCTGGTCGCGCAGGCGGTGAGCCCGGCCCCGGCGAGGGTCATCGTCACCGGGACCCGCGACGGCGGCACGACGAGCGCGATGGTCGCGGCCAGAGCACCGGGGACCAGGACGCCGAGTGCGGCTACCCAGACATACTGACGTGGGGTGGACATCCCGGCATACGCAATGCCGAGGACGATGGCCAGGCTGGCGCCGGCGTTGAACCCGAGAATGCCCGGATCGGCCAGCGGGTTGCGGGTCAGCCCTTGCAGCACCGGTCCGGTCGACCCGGGAGCCGACGATCGCCGGGACCACGCCATCACCGCCCGCACCGCGCAGCACGTCGAGGATCGCGCGCGGGGGGAGCGATTCCACGCCGATGAGGATGGAGAGGATCCCCAGGGCGAGCGCCAAGGCGGGACCGCCAACCAGCACCAGGCGGTGGGCTCCGGTCCGCCGGCGACTGCGCACCCGGGGGCCGGCGACGGCGACTGAACTCACGCGCTGGCTCGGGCCGCGACCTCCGCCAGGCGAGGAATGAACCCCTGGGTGGCGACCGGCACGGTGAGCGGGGAGGTCAGACTGATCGTCAGGTATTCGACCGGATCGGTGAGCTGCAGGTAATTGCCCGCCTTCAACGCGGGCGTCGACCCCAGCAGCGGGTGGGCGAGCACCTTGTCGGTCATCCCGGCCGTGGAGGCATCGAAGACGACAACATCGGCGTCGAAGGTCGATGCCTTCTCGGCGGAGAGCTGCCCCATGAAGGACTTGGTGTCCTTGCTGGCGGCCTCGATCGTCGGGGATGCCTTGGTGCCCAGGTCCCGCAGGATGATGTCCCGCTGGTCGTGGGCGGTGTAGTAGCCCAGCGTCGACATATCGTCCGGCGTGAACCAGATCCAGGCGACCGAGACCTTGGCGAGCTCGGGGTGGTCGGCGGCGGCCTTGGCGAAGGCCTCGTCCATCCGCTTCGCCTGCGTGGCCGCGGCGGCGGGCCGGCCGACGGCCTGGCCGATGAGCCGGTTCTGGTCCTGCCAGCTCGTGCTCCAGGGCAGCTTGGGATAGGCGACGGTGGGCGCGATCTTGGACAGCGCCGCATACTCCTTGTCGGTCATGCCCGAGTAGGTGCCCAGGATCAGATCCGGCTGCAGCACGGCGATCGTCGCGGCCGGGATCCCGTCGGTGGTGTCGATGCGCGGTATGGCCGTGGGGTCGCCCCCGAGCTTGCGGGTCGCCTCGTCCAGCCAGTCGGTGGACTTGTTGGCGTTGCCGCCCCAACTCGCGGCGCAGATGCCCACGGGTAGCAGCCCGAGGTCCACGACGAAGTCGGCGTCGGAGGGTCCGATGGTGACGATCCGCTTCGGTTCCTGCTCGATGCGGGTGGTGCCGAAGACGTGCGTCACGCTGGCGGGCAGCGCCCCGGCTTCCGGGCCGGCCGCGGCACTCGTCCCGCTGGTGGCGCCGGCGGTGCCGGATGCGGACGAGGTGGTGCTCTGCCCACCCGACGGTCCGGTGGAGCAGGCGGCGAGCAGGCCGGTGCCGGCCAAGCCGGCCAGGCTCAGGAAATGACGACGGTCCATGGGATCCTCGGGTGAGTAGGTAAGGCATGCCTTATTTAGGACAGCCTTACCTAAACTGGCGGATGCGAGCCTTGTCAACTCGGTCTCCTGCCTTGGGCCAGCGGGGGCGAACTCCACCGGGCCGGTTCTCGCGGCGACCCTGCCTCGGCAGGTGCAGTAGCGTCGAGATCATGAGCGACCCCAAGCAGAAACTGACAACGGACCAGGTCCGCACTGCGGGCGCCGACGACTGGCGTCAGTTGGGCGACGCCATCCGGGCGCGCTTTGCGACCGGCGATTTCGCCACCGGCCTCACGTTCGTGGCGCAGATCGGTGAGGCCGCGGAAGCCGCCAACCATCACCCCGAGATCACGCTGAGCTACCCCGAGGTCATCGTCACGCTCAACAGCCACGACGTCGGTGGCGTCACCAGCCGCGACATCGATCTGGCCCGCCAGATCAGCGCGCTTGCGGCCGACCTGGGCGCCACGGCCGACCGCTCGGGATTGACCCGTCTGGAGGTCGCGCTGGACACGGCGAATGGGTCGAAACTGGGCCCCTTTTATGCGGCCCTACTCGGCGGCAGCGCCAAGGACGACCAGGTCGTGGATTCCAGTGGCCAGACGACCACGCTGTGGTGGCAGGCCCCCGAGGGTGGCAATGGTCCGGAACTGCCGGAGCCGGAGGTCGAACAGCGCTGGCACCTGGACGTATGGGTGCCCCACGACGAGGCCGAAGCTCGCCTCCAGGCGGCGCTCGACGCCGGCGGTCGGTTGATCAGCGATGAAACCGCGCCGTCCTTCTGGGTCCTCGAAGACCCCGAGGGCAACCGGTCCTGCATCTGCACCTCCGCGGGCCGCTGACCCCACCTCCCCGCAGGTCCAACCCCATGAGCACGTATGCCGCGCAGCGCCAGGTCATCCGGGTGCTGGCCCGGGCCGCCCGGGAGTTCGATCGCGCCCACGACGCGCTGGTCGGTGAGGACGACGAGGACACCCCGGCCCTTGCCCAGGGTGGGGACGCCGGGTTTGCGGTGGTAAACCCGGTCGGGTTCGGACCGGCCGACGCGACCGCGACACCGCAACCCTCCTCACCCGGCCCGGTTCGTGCCCTCGGCCGACTCGCGAGGGCGGCCGGCGGTGCGGCGCGCTCCACCGGAGCGGCGATCGCGGGGGTACACCCGCGGCATACTGGCTGGGCGAGCGCGACCCTGGCGGACCGGATCGAGTGGTGGGTGCAGCGCTTCGGGACCGCCGCGGCGGCCTTGACCGCCGTGCCTGGGCTCTTCGGCAAACTGGGCCGGCTGACCGGGGTAGGTGACGTCGTGGGGGCGGCCGCCCAGGTCCTCATCGTCAACGCGGTGGCCCGGGAGATGGGTGTCACCGACCCCACCCGCCGAGTGATGGCCGCCGCCGAGATCGTGCTGGGCCGCCAGCTCAGCACCGCCGAGGTCACCGAGGCCCTCGCCAGGAGTAACCCGGAGACAACCGAGGACACTGACGACGAGGACGAGGGACCCGGTCGCCTGAGCCGGACCGCCCGCCTGATCTGGAAGGTCGCGCGCGATCTGCGGCGGCTGGACAGCGACCTGGACAACCGGCCCGGGGCCGGCCGGGTGGTCGGTTTCATGCGCAATCTGCCGGCCGTCGGCGCGGTGAGCTCGTTCGCCTACGAACGCCGCGGGATCACCCGAGCTGCCGACTCGGCCCGCACGTACTTCTCGCATTCCTGAACCGGACCGCATACCGGCTCGGGCGCCGGGGGCTGTCGGTGGGCGGTGCGAGACTTCTCGGCGTGAGTAGCTCCCCGCAGAGGCCGGCCGATCAGCCCGGCGACCGACATCTCGTCGTCGACGCCAAGGCAGCCTGGGCCGCACTGTGGGCGCTGTGCCTGGGCTTCTTCATGATCCTGGTGGACAGCACTATCGTCTCGGTGGCGACCCCCGAGATCATGCGGCGACTGGACACCGACGTCAACGGGGTCGTCTGGGTCACCTCCGCATACCTGCTCGCGTATGCCGTTCCCCTGCTCATCACCGGTCGGCTTGGCGACCGGTTCGGGCCCAAGCGGCTCTATCTGACGGGGTTGTCGATCTTCACCCTCGCCTCGCTGTGGTGCGGCCTGACCGGCGATATTCGCAGCCTCGTGATTGCCCGGGTCGTGCAGGGCCTCGGCGCGGCGATCATGACCCCCCAGACGATGGCCATCATCACCCGGATCTTCCCGGCCGAAGCCCGCGGGCGGGCGATGGGCGCCTGGGGGGCGGTCGCCGGTGTTGCCACGCTGGTCGGCCCGATCGTCGGCGGGGTGCTCGTCGACCACCTCGGCTGGGAATGGATCTTCTTCGTCAATATCCCGGTCGGCCTGCTCGGGCTGGCGCTGGCCGCGCGGCTGGTGCCGGCGCTGCCGACCCAGCGCCATGGTTTCGACTGGCTCGGTGTGGCGCTGTCCGCGATCGGCATGACCGGTCTCGTCTTCGGGATCCAGGAGGGCCAGCGCTACGACTGGGGCCACCTGTGGGGACCACTCTTCGTGCCGGGTCTGATCGCCCTCGGCGCCGCCAGCCTCGTGCTCTTTGTGGTGTGGCAGTGGCGAATCCGGGCCGAGGCGCTGATGCCGCTCGGGCTTTTCCGCGACCGGAATTTCTCGCTGGCCAATCTGGCGATCGTCACGGTCGGTTTCACGATCACTGCGATGTCCTTCCCGGTGATGTTGTGGGCCCAGGCGGTGCGGGGTTGGTCGCCCACCCAGTCGGCGCTGCTGATGGTGCCGATGGCGGTCATCTCGGCCGGGCTCGCCCCGTGGGTCGGCCGGATGGCCGATCGACGTCACCCGAGCCTGCTCGCCGGCATCGGGCTGACCAGTTTTGCGGTGTCCCTGGTCTGGCTGGGGCGGATCATGCGCCCGGAGTCGCCGGTATGGCAGTTGCTGCTCCCCTTCGCGCTGCTCGGGATCGCCAATGGCTTCATGTGGTCCCCGATCAGCTCGACCGCGACGCGCAATCTGCCCCTGTCCCGGGCGGGCGCCGGTTCGGGGGTCTACAACACGCTGCGTCAGGTGGGTGCGGTCTTGGGCAGTGCCAGCATTGCCGCGCTCATGGACTCCCGGCTGGCGGCGCGGCTCGGCGACGCCGCTGTGGCTGGCGGCGGGGGTGTGGCGGGACTGGGCGGGGGCTCGGGGACGGGGATGCCGGCGGCGGTTGCCCAGGGCTTCTCGAAGGCCATGGGCGAGTCCTTGCTGTTGCCGGCCGCCGTCATTGTCCTGGGCTTGCTCGCCGCGCTCTTCTTCCGCCGCCCGGGCACGCAAACGGCGCGGCACCGTCCTCAGGACGATGCCGCGCCGCAGTGAAGCTGAGTTGCGGTTCTAGCGAGGGTCAGCGACCGTCGCCGTCGAAGCGCTCCTTGACGTCGGAGGCAGCGTCGCCGAGGTCGTCCTTGGCGTTCTCCCAGCCTTCCTTGGCGTCGCCCTGAGCGGACTGAGCGGCACCCTCGGCCTGCTGCTGCGGGTCATCCCGCATGTCGCCGAGCTTCTCCTTGGCGTCTCCGACGAGCTGGTCCTTCTTGGCCTCGAACTTGTCACCCAAAGACATGCAGTTCTCCTTCCATCGGAAGCCGCCCGAGGGTCGGTACGGCCTACTTCTGCCCACGCTAATGCGCCGGGCGGGCCCACGGGCCGACAGCGGCCGGGGGATTCCGGGCGCCGGTATGCGGGTCTGCCGGGCCGCGGAGCGGCGGCCGGCGTGGAGCTGGAAAGGCCGGGAGCAGATCACCGACGCGCGAACCGGGCGGTTGTCGGTGGCGGTCCGTAGGCTCTCGGTATGACGAACACCCAGCCCCCGGTCGACCCCGCCGACGTGCCCCTGGAGGCACCCGCGCCCGAGATCGATGACACCAGCCAGCAGGGCACGGCGTCTTCGCCGATGCACTTCGACCCGCAGGCCGACCAGTCCGACCCCAACGCGCCACGCGAGGGTGACCCCAAGGCGCGCGCCCGGGCGCTCGGCGAGGGCGAAACCATCGGCGCAACTGGTGATACCCCGGCCGGCCTGCAAAAGGACCCCGAGGACTGGGTGACCGGGGACGAACCGATGACCCCGGCCCAGCGCAGCTACCTGGACAATCTGGCCCGCCAGGCCGGCGAGGAACTGCCCGCCAACCTGACCAAGGCCGAGGCCAGCGAGCACATCGACCGGCTGCAGCAAGGCCGCAGCAGCGGTCAGCAGGGACGCAACGGCGGTCAGTGACCGGCCGGATCCGACCCGGAGGACGACGATGACTGAGAGCGGCTACGCCCGGTCAATGGATTGCAGCTCTACTACGAGCGTCACGGCGCCGGTGATCCCATCGTGTTGCTGCACGGCGGCTTGCTCAGCATCGAGTTGAGCTTCGCCGACCTCATCCAGGTCTTGGCGCAGGAGCACGAGGTCATCGCCCTCGAGCTGCAGGGCCACGGCCGCACCGCCAATATCGACCGGACCTTCTCGCCGGCCAATAATGCGGCCGATGTGGTCGCGCTGCTTGATCATTTGGGCTTGGCCAAGGTGAGCGTCATCGGCCACAGCACCGGCGCGGCGACGGCATTGGAGCTTGCCGTGCAACACGGTGCGCGGGTGGACCGGATCGTCAGCCTCTCCGGCAGCGTCAAGCCCGATGCCACGGTGCCGGACTTCGACGACTTGGAGACAGTCATGTCCTCGCCGCGGGTACCGACCGAGCAAGAGATGGCTGCCATGCGCAGCGAGTACGAGCGCCTCTCGCCGACCCCGGACAAGTTCGAGGAGTTCCAGCAGCAGATGATGGCGGTGGAGGATGGCGGCGGGTATTCCGATGAGGAACTCGCCGGCATCACCGCGCCCGTCCTCGAGGTGCTCGGCGATCTGGACTTCGTGCCCTTCGCGCATCTGACGGTGATGCAGGACCTGATCCCGGATTGCCAGATTGCGGTGCTGCCCGGCACGACGCATACCCAGGTGCCGACCCGCGTCGACCTCCTGGCTCCCATGCTCAAGGCCTTTTTCGGCTCATCTCGGTGAGTTGCACCGAGCCGGCGCCGGCATCGGGCAGTGGTCAGCTTCTCGGCTGGCTACCGCCCGATGCCCGTTCGGCGCGGTCGACTCACCTCCGTATGCGCGGGTCGTTCGCCTCGTATGCCCGGATAAAGGTTTCGCAGTCGATCCGGCCGGCGAGTTCGCCGATGAGGGCGAAGGGAATCCGCCGCATCGCGGTGAACCGGATGCACGAGGCCCCCATGTTCAGGCGCCAGCCGGTCTTGGCATATTCATCGACGAACCACTGCTCGACGTCGGCATCGGCGTAAATGCCCATGTGGTAGACCGCGATATGCCCGCGCTTGTTGGCCAGGGCCATGAACGGCACTGGCTCCGCGGACGCGGTGTGGTAGCCGGCCGGATACCGCGAATGCGGCACTGACCAGCCGGCCATCCCATATTGCATACCCTCGGTGAAGGCGGGGTCGATGTGGTCGTGGATCTGCGTGTAGAGCTCACGTACCGGCTCGACCCGCTCGGGCGGCAACTCGGCCAAGTACTGCTCGACGGTGGCGGCGGTGCTGCGCATACGGGCAGTATGGCGAGCGCGACCGACAGCCCAAGAGCGACCGACCGCCCCCGAACTATGGGCTCGGCGCCGCCGCCTAACGACCCGTGCGCCGGCGGCGGGGCTGGCCTGGGCGCCGCTTAGCCCATCGTTTTCTGTCCGTCGATGGCCTCCCGGATGATGTCGGCATGGCCGGCGTGCTGGCTGATCTCCGCGAGCATGTGGATGGCGACGCGGCGCGCGGACCAGGCGGTACCCGGCTCATACCAGGGCGTCTGCGGCAGCGGACGGACCAGGTCGAGGTCGGCGGCTGCCAGGATTTCCTCGCTGCGCGCCGCAACCGACTTCACCCGCGCGATGAGCACCTCGAGCGTCTCCTCATCGCTGAGGACGAAACGCTCGTCCACCCACTCTTCCTCGGCGCTGTCCACCTCGGCCGCGAAGCTCTCGTAGTCCATGCCCTCGCCGATATATCCAGCGAATGCCTCCGCGCCGACCTCGACGAAGCGGAACCACTGCTCCTCGGTGTCCGCGACATGCTTGAGCACGCCGGCGATGGTGAGCGCACTGACCGTGCTCGCGGTGCGGGCCTGCTCGTCGCTGAGGCCATCGGCGGTCTGAAGCAGGAAGCCGCGGTGGCGTTGCAGGCTCTCGATCAAGTCCTTGCGCTGGGCAGCCAGATCAGTCATGAGGATGGTCCCCTCGGTGGTTGGTAGTCAGGACGGTAAAAAGGCATTGCGGTCAGGACGTGTCCGCAGGAAGCCGTTGACGCCGGGCGTCCGCGAAGGTCAGCGCCGAGTTCAGTAGGGCGCGGGCTCAGGATCGGTAGGCCTCGGTGTGCGACGATCCGCCCTCCGGAGGAGGCCGGTAGCCCCTCGGGCTACCGCTAGGCGTCATACCGGGCGTCCAATTGTGGTGTCCCCCAAAGACTTTCTCGAAAGGACCATCACCATGAAGATCTCGCGCACCGCCTCTTCCTTCGCTGCCCTCGGGTTGGTCGGCACCCTCGCTATCGCCTCCCCCGCTTCCGCCGCCGACATCGAGATCGGCAATTGGACAGCGTGTAGCCAGGGCTCCGCGATTCGGATCGCCGCCACCTCCGGCAGCGGCCAGATCTCCGCCACGGTCACCGTTAACGGCTCCGCCGCCGGCCAAACCTGGGGCGTCTCCCTCTCCGACAACTGGACCTACGTCTACGGCGGGCTCAAGCGGGCCGACGCCGCCGGCGATGTCGCGGTCACCCGTTCCACCGCCGACCAGTCGGGCACCGACAACCTCATCGCCTCCGCCGTGAATTTCCGCACCGGCGAGGTCTGCGCCGCCACCCTCTCCGTCTGAGCCGGGATCCCCTCCGGCGCCACCGGTTTCTCTCCGGCTGCCACAACCTTGCGCTTCCCCCCCACCTTCTAGCCGGGTAGAAGCACAACCTTTCGGCAGCCGGAGAGAAACCGGTGACAGGTGAGGCGCTCGCGATCAGGGGGTGCGGGACTGGGCCTCGGCATACCGGGCGTGCAGCCGCTCGCGGACTTGGTCGGGGGTGTAGGCCTGGCGCTGGCGGGTGTTGCGGGCGACGGCGGCGCCGGTGGCGACCACGCCGAGGGCGCCGGCCAGACCCAGCCAGCGCCACCAGTTATCCCGCAGGTTCACGCGACACAGCTTAGGTCCGTCTCTCCGCAAAGATGGCCCGTATGCCGTCCGCTCACCACCCCCTGTCCCTGGACGATGCGGTCGAGCTGACCCGCACCGGGGACATCTGGATCTTCCGTGGCCGCTCGGCGGCCGACCGGGCCATCCAGACCCTGACCAATTCCCCCGTCAACCACGTCGGTATGGCCGTGGTCCTGGACGATCTGCCGCCGCTCATGTGGCACGCCGAGCTCGGAAAATCGTTGCGGGACATGTGGACCGGCGACTTCCATCGGGGCGCGCAATTGCACGATCTGCGCGAGGCGGTCGTGCAGTGGCAGAGCCGGTATGGCCAGCGCGCCTGGCTGCGGCAGTTGACTCCCGACGTCAGCACGGGCCAGGAGGACGCGCTGCTGCGGGCCATCGCCCGATTGAATGGCGTGGCCTTCCCGAGCACCGCGCGCCTGGCCGCGCGCTGGCTCGCCGGGCGAGATGCGCACGTCAGCCGGCGCGAGCGCCGGGACCGGGCTTCGCGACCCGAACTCGCCTACTGCGCCGAGATCGTGGCCGCCACGATGATCGACATGGACCTGCTGGATCCCGGCTTCGCGATCAGTTCCTACGACCCCGGCACCTTTTGGAGCGGGGATCGTCTGCCGTTGACGCCGGGGTGGCGTCTCGGCGGTGAGCTGGCGGTGGCCCGGGCGTCCGCACCTACCCCCTGAGCCCGCGTCGACGCCAGCCGGAGCGCGGAACGCCGCGCCAGCCCTCGGTACCACACCCTCGACCACAACGAGTCCGCGCCCTAGGGTGAGCCGGGTGTGCGACTGCCTCGTGGTGCGAACCGACGACGGGATTCTGTTCGGCAAGAACAGCGATCGCGATCCCAACGAGGCCCAGCGACTGACCTTCGAGCCCGCGGCCGATCACCCCGCCGGTGCGCAACTGCGCTGCACCTCCTCGATGATCCCGCAGGTGCCGCATACGTTCGCGGTGCTGCTCAGCCGGCCGTGGTGGATGTGGGGCGCCGAGATGGGCACCAATGAGCACGCGGTGACCATCGGCAACGAAGCGGTGTTCACCCGCCGCCGGCCCGGTGCCAAAGCCGAGAGGCCGCTGCTCGGCATGGACCTGGTCCGGCTTGGCCTTGAGCGCGCCGTTAGCGCCCGGGACGCGGTGCAGGTCATCGTCGATCTGCTGGAACGCCACGGCCAGGGCGGCTCATGTTCGGCCGAACACCCCCGGTTCAGCTACGACAACAGCTACCTCATCGCCGACCGCGCGGAGGCCTATGTGCTGGAGACCGCCGGCCGTGCGCACGCAGTTGAACTGGTGACCGGCCGGGCCCGCTCGATCTCCAATGGCCTGACGATCCCCGCCTTTGCCCGCGCGTATGCCGATCCGGTCCGCGCGCGGATGGCACGGCATACGGACCGGTCGACAATCACGGCTCGGCACGCAGCGGGCGCCGATTCGGTACTGGATCTCTTTGCGGCACTAAGGGATCACGGCCCGTATGCCGCCCCCTCCTTCTCCCCGGTGAATGGCGCCTTGGGCGCACCGTGCGCCCATGCCGGTGGATTGGTGACCAGCACCCAGACCACCGCGTCCTGGGTCGCCGATCTGCGCCACGACGAGCCACGGCACTGGGTGACCGGCACGGCCGCCGCCTGCCTATCCGCGTTCCTGCCCGTCCGCTGCGAACCGGTGCCGCCCGGGCTGACAGAGTCGGACAGCCTGAGCAACCGTTTCGACTCGGCTTCGCGCTGGTGGCGTCAGGAAGTCCTGCACCGGTCGGCGATCCGCGATCATGGGGCCGCGCTGGCCCGGATCCGTCCCGATCGGGATCGCCTGGAACGCGCCTGGGTGGCCGACCTCCCCGACACCGAATCCTGTTTGCGCGACGTGCAGCCGGCTCAAGAGCGCTGGCTGGCCGACCTGGTTGCGCTGCCGGATACCCGGCCGGCGTGGCTGCGGGCACTCTGGCGCCGCTGGAACCAGGCCGCGGGATTGGCTAGCCCGGGAAAGGACGGCACAGCTGGGCGGCCGGTTGCCCAAGCACTGGTCGATGCCGGTGTCGACCCGGCGGCAGCCGTATGAGGGTCCTGGTCGTCGGTGCCGGCCTGGCTGGCCTGACCTGTGCCCGTGAACTCATGGCCGCTGGTGCGGATGTCACTGTGCTGGAAGCACGTTCGCGCGTGGGTGGCCGCGTCGAGGGCGGCAAGGTGGCGGGTGCCCCGGTCGACCTGGGCGGACACTGGCTCGGGCCCGGGCAGACCCGGATGTATGAGTTGGCTGCCGAGTTCGGGCTCGCCATCCAGCCCACCTGGAACACCGGCGCCATGCTCATCGACTTGCTTGGCCGCCAGTCCCGGATGAAGTCGCACCGCGGCGCCGTCCCGCGGCTGAGCCCCTTCGCGCTGGCCGACCTCGGTCAGGGCTTGGCGCGATTCACCCGGCTCTCGCGGCGCACCGATCTCGAAGCGCCGTGGAGCGGCCCCGATGCGCTGCGCTGGGACTCCCAGACCTTCGCCACCTGGATCGACCGCAACCTGCGCACCGCCGCGGGCCGCGCCTACTTCCGGGTGGCCTGCGAGGCGGTGTTCGCGGCCGATGCCGCGGACCTGTCGATGTTGCACGCGATGTTCTATGCCCACGCGGGGACCGATCTGGAGACCTTGCTGGCCACCGATCAGGGTGCGCAGCAAGACGAGATCGTGGGGGGCGCCTACCAGGTCGCCGAAGGCCTCGCTGGGCTTCTGGGGCAACGGGTTCGGCTCAACGAACCGGTCCGCTCGATCACCCAGGACGACGGTCAGGCGGGGGTCACCACATACGGCGGCGAGCACCTGGCGGCGGACGCGGTGGTGGTCGCCCTCCCGCCGGCGCTCGCCGGACGGATCGACTACTCCCCGGCCCTGCCGGCCGCCCGTGACCAACTCACCCAGCGCGTCCCCGCCGGGTCGGTGATCAAGATCCTCGTCGCGTACGACCGGCCGTTCTGGCGCGCGGCCGGGCTCAATGGGCAAGCCGCCTCGGACACCGGGCCGGTCAAGGTGGTCTTCGACACGAGCCCGCCAGACTCCGCCGGGTCGCCGGGCGTGCTGACCTGCTTCCTGGAGGGCGGGGAGGCTCGGATCTGGTCTCCTCGTCCCGCCACGCAGCGCCGGGAAATGGTCCTGGCATGCCTGGAGCGCTACTTCGGCGCGGCCGCGCGCTCACCGATCGACTACACCGAACGCGACTGGAGCGCAGAGCAATTCACCCGCGGCTGCTATGGCGCGCACTTCACCACGGGGACGTGGACGGCATACGGGCCGGCGTTGCGCACACCGGTCGGCCGCGTTCACTGGGCCGGGACCGAGTGCTCACCGGTGTGGAATGGCTATATGGAGGGCGCGGTGCGCTCGGGTGAGACCGTCGCCCGCGACCTACTCGCCGCCGCCCGCCGGCCTTAAGCACACTGGCCCTAACCGACCGGGCTAGCTCGCGTCGCGCCGTCCGAACAGATAGCCCGCGAGCACGCCCGCGGCCGCCACCCCAAAGTAGGGCGCATAGGTCTTGAGCAGCACCGGAATGACCGCGCTACCGAGATCCAACGCCTCATTGGCCGGTGCCGGTGTGGTTCGTGCCGGTGCTGGCGTGGTGGAGGCCGGTGTGGTCGGGGCCGGGGGGCTCGCCGCGGCCTGCGCGTCGGCCACCCCAGCCGTGCTCACCGGGGAGTCACCCGCGGGTGGCTGGGCCACCGCCGACTCCGCCGGTGCTTCTGCCGCGACCGCCGCTTCCCCAGCCGCTGCCGGTTCCCCTGCCGCTACCGGTTCCGCAGCCGCACTGTCGGCGAACTGCCCCTCGATGCACTGCACGAACTGCTGCAGCAACTTGTCCGAGACGTCCTGCATCACCCCGCGCCCGAACTGCGCCGGTTTGCCGGTGACCGCCAGGTCGGTCGCCACGTCGACCTTGGTGCCCGAGCCACCCGCGGCCTCGGTCAACTGGATCGTCACCGTGGCCCCGGCAGTGCCATTGCCCCGCTTGTCCTTGCCCTTGGCCTCGATCACCGCCCGGTATGCCGTGTCATCCCGCTCGACGAACTTCCCGGACCCGGCATATTGCATGGCGATCGGGCCCAGCTTCACCTTCACGGTGCCGGTAAAGCCGTCGTCGGTCACCGAGGTGACGACCGCACCGGGGAAGCAGGACCCCACCCGCTCGAGGTCCATGAAGGTTCGCCACGCGGTGTCGATCGCGGCGGGAACGGTGAACTCGTGTGTCAGCTCCATGCCGTCATCCTGCCGCTGCGGCGAGGACGGCGCGGCGGGTGAGCACCGTGGCCAGGTGCCGCCGGTAGTCGGCGTCGGCGTTCAGATCGCTGGGCGGGGACGTGCCCTCGGCGGCCGCGGCGGCTGCCGCCCGGATCGCCTCCTCGGTGGGTTCCTGCCCCACCAGCGCCTCCTCGACCGCTTTGGCGCGCAACGGCGTCGAGCCCATATTGGTCAGCCCGATCCGGGCCTGCGCGATGCGCCCGCCCTCCACCTGCACCGTCGCGGCCACGGCGACGATGGACCACTGGTGGGACACCCGGACGAACTTCTCGTAGCGCGAACCCCAGCCGGTGCGCTTGGGGATCCGGATCGCGGTGAGCAGTTCGCCCTCGCCGACCGCCGTCTCGAAGAGGTCGGCGAAGAAGTCCTCCGCGGCCACGGTGCGCTCGCCGTCCTGCCCCCGGATGACCAGTTCCGCCTCCAGGGCAAGGATCGGCGCGCCGACATCCCCGGCCGGGTCGGCGTGCACCAGGGCACCACCGATCGTGCCGCGGCGGCGGATCTGCGCGTCGGCGACCTCTTCCACCGCGTCCACCAGCAAGCCCGCATGCTCGCGGACCAGGTCGGAGGCGAGCAGATCGGCATACGGGGTCATCGCCCCGATCACCAGGTGATCCCCGTCCTCCCGGATGCCGCGCAGTTCCTCGACCTGGCCCAGGTCCACCACCAGTTCCGGGGCGTTGAGCCGCATGCGCAGGATCGGCAGGAGCGACTGGCCGCCGGCGAGCACCTTGGCATCGTCCGAATCCGCTAGCGCGGCAAGGGCTTCGTCGAGCGTCGTCGGGGCGACATAGTCGAATGCTGCGGGGATCACGCGCCCGCTCCTTCCTCGCCGGTGGCGCCGGGATCGGCATTGCCGGCCGCGGCGTCGAAGTGCGGCGCGGCCTCGGGGGTGGGTTCCGCGGCGCTGTGGCCCGCGGAGTTGAGCGCCGCCCATACCCGCTGGGGGGTGCACGGCATATCGATCTCGGTGACCCCGAGGTGACGCACCGCGTCGATCACCGCATTCACCACGGCCGGGGTGGACGCGATCGTCCCGGCCTCGCCAACTCCCTTGGTGCCCAAGGTGTTGGAGGTGGCCAGGCTGACGGTGTTGTCGGTGACGAAGGAGATGGTGTCCGCCGAGGTGGGCAGCGTGTAGTCGACGAACGAACCCGTCACCAGGGTGCCATTCTCGTCATACACCGCCTCCTCCCAGAGCGCCTGGGCGATCCCCTGGACCAGCCCGCCATGGATCTGACCCTCGACGATCAGCGGGTTGACGATCCGGCCGATGTCGTCGACGCAGACATACGAACGCATCCGGGTCGCGCCGGTCTCGGTGTCCACCTCGATGGCGCACAGGTGCGTGCCATGCGGGAAGGAGAAGTTGTCCGGGTCGAAGGTGGCGTCGGCATCGATCCCCGGCTCCATCCCCTCGGGGTAGTTGTGCGAGGCGAAGGTGGCCAACGCGACCTCGGTGATCGCGATGCCCTTGTCGGTCCCCTTGACCCCAAATCGGCCGCCGGCAAACTCCAGATCGTCCGGATTCGCCTCCAGCAGATGGGCGGCGAACGCCTTCGCCTTGTCGATGACCTTGTCCGCGGCGCGCACCACGGCCTCGGCCCCGACCACCAGCGAACGTGAGCCATAGGTGTCCAGGCCCTTGTAGGCGACCTGGGTGTCACCGTGCAGCACCTCGACATCCTCGAAGGGCACCCCGAGCCGGTCGGCGACGATCTGGCTCCACGCCGTCTCGTGGCCCTGCCCGTGCGGCGAGGTCCCAGTGAGCACCTCCACCTTGCCGGTGGGCAGCATTCGGATCGAGGCGTGCTCCCAGCCGCCCGCGCCATACGAGAGCGAACCGAGCACCCGCGACGGCGCCAGCCCGCACATCTCGGTGAAGGTGGAGACCCCGATCCCAAGCTGCACGGGATCGCCCGACTCGCGCCGGCGTTGCTGCTCGGCGCGCAGGTCGTCGTAGCCGAAGAGTTCCTTCGCTCGGGCCGTCGCCGCCTCGTAGTTGCCGGAGTCATAGACCATGCCCGCGACCGAGGTGAAGGGGAACTCCTCGTGGGTGATCCAGTTCTGCTCGCGGATCGTCAGCGGGTCCACGCCGACCTCGACGGCCAGCTCGTCCATGATCCGTTCGATCGCATAGGTGGCTTCCGGCCGGCCGGCGCCGCGGTAGGCGTCCACCCAGGTCGTATTGGTCAGGACCGTCTGGCAATTGAACTGGTATGCCGGGAACTTGTAGATCGAGTTGAACATCCACGCCCCGAGCACCGGCACGCCACCGCCGACGATCGCCACATAGGCGCCCAGGTTGGCGATCAACTCGACCTTGAGTCCGGTGACCTTGCCCTCCTTGGTGGCCGCCAGGGTGAGCTTCTGATACTGGTCGCGGCCGTGGTGGGCCGAGAGCAGCGACTCGCTGCGGGTCTCGGTGTACTTGGCCGGGCGACCCAACCGCCGGGCCACCGTGAGGGTAATGAACTCCTCGGGAGTGGTCTGCAGTTTGCCGCCGAAGCCGCCGCCCACATCGGGAGCGATGACCCGGATCTTGCTCTCCGGCATACCGGTCGTGGCGGCGATGAGGAAGCGCAGGATGTGCGGGATCTGGGTGGAGGTCCACATGGTGATCTGCTCACCGGTCGGGTCCACCACCGTCGAGCGGGGCTCCATAAACGCCGGGACGAGCCGCTGCTGGCGATACTCCCGCTCCAGCAGTATGCCGCCCTCCCGCGCCGCGGCGATCGCCTCCTCGACGTCCTCACCGGTGCCGGCCTCCTTGGAGTCCAGGCGCCAGAAGGCGGACTTGTTGGTGCCCTTGTCCGGGTGCGCCAGGATGCTGTCGGTCATCGCCTCCTTGCCGTCCAGGACCGCGGGCAGCTCTTCGTAATCGACGTCGACGAGTTCGGCGGCGTCCCGGGCGGCCGCGGCGGTGCGGGCGACGACCACCGCGACGATCTCCCCGGCACAGGCGACCCGCTCACCGACCATGGGCAGGTGATCCGGGGTCACCTGCTCGGGGGTGATCGGCCAGGCGTTGGCGCAGGCCCCCAAACCGTCGGGGAAGTCCGCGGCCGTGAACACTCCGACGACATTTTCGGCGTCCTTGGCGGCGCTGGTGTCGATGCCGGTGATCCGGGCGTGCGCAAACGGGCTGCGCACCATGGCCAGGTGCAGCATTCCCGGCAGGGTGAGGTTGTCGGTCCACTTGGTGCGACCGGTGACCAGCCGCTGGTCCTCCTTGCGCAGCCGACGGCTGCCGATCTCCGGGGTCGGACCGTGCTCGTCGGTGCGGTCGACGTCCGTGGTGTCCTCGATGATGTCGGCGATGGCGTCCGGGCTGACCGTCATCTCACTCACCCGCCTTGCTGCTGGAGAGGTCGGCGGCGCCGGGGGCCTTCGCGGCGGCGGCGATCGCCTTGACGATGTTGTGGTAGCCGGTGCACCGGCAGAGGTTGCCCTCCATACCCTTGCGGATCTCCTCTTCGCTCGGGTCGGGGTGATCCTGCAGCAGGTCCAGGGCCTGCATGATCATCCCGGGGGTGCAATAGCCGCATTGCAGCGCGTGATGCTCGTGGAAGGCCTGCTGCATGGGATGCAGCTCGCCCTCCTGGGCGAGACCTTCGATGGTGGTCACTTGGCGGCCATCGGCTTGCACCGCAAGGACATTGCAGGACTTC
Organism: uncultured Nostocoides sp.; assembly: GCA_936931335.1. Lineage (GTDB taxonomy): Bacteria > Actinomycetota > Actinomycetes > Actinomycetales > Dermatophilaceae > Nostocoides_A. The sequence continues at coordinate 18,414 of CAKZIH010000350.1, forward strand.
ACGCTGCGGCCGTCGAGGTGGACGGTGCAGGCACCGCAGTTGCTCGTGTCGCAACCGATCACCGTCCCGACCTTGCCGAGGCTCTCCCGCAGATAGTGGACGAGCAGCATCCGCGGCTCGACCTCGTCGGTGTATTTGTCCCCATCCACGGTGACGGTAATGCGCGCCATACGGGTCACTTCCTTGTAACGGCCGGCAACTGGGTTGATCCTGGCGAATCCGGCCGGGCCTGACAAGGGTTGGCGGGTAGGGGAATTCAGGCGGGGTCGTGGTGGATCGGGCCGGTGAGCCGGCCCAGGCGGTCGCCGCCGCCGCCCCAGCGGGTCGCCACGATCTCCGCCGCGATGCTCACCGCGGTCTCTTGCGGGGTGCGCGCGCCCAGGTCCAGGCCGATCGGCGAGGCGAGCCGCTCCAGTTCAGCGGCGCCGAGGCCGGACTCGCGCAGGCGAGCCAGCCGGTCCTCGTGGGTGCGCCGGGAACCCATGGCACCGACATACGCCAGGTCGAGGCGCAGGGCGACGTTGAGAACCGGGACATCGAATTTCGGATCGTGGGTGAGCACGCAGACCACTGTCCGCGGATCGAGACGACCGGCCTCGGCTTCGGCGGCCAGATAGCGGTGTGGCCAGTCGACGATCACCTCGCGGGCGACCGGGAAACGACTCGCCGTGGCGAACACCGGACGCGCATCGCAGACGGTCACGGCATACCCGAGGAAGGCACCGATCTCGGCGACCGCGGCGGCAAAGTCGATGGCGCCAAAGACGATCATCCGGGCCGGCGGGGCGTACGCGGCGACGAAGACGCGCATGCCTTCGCCCCGGCGCTCCCCATCCGGCCCGTACTCACGGGTCTCCGTACGGCCGGCGGCGAGCAGCCCACGGGCGTCGTCGGCGACCGCCGCGTCGGCGTGCGACGAGCCCAACCCGGGCCCGTCGTATGTCGTGTCCGCGCCGACCACGAGCCGGCGACCGATGCGCGCGGGGTCGGGGTGCGCCACGACGGTGGCCACCGCCACCGGACGATCCGCGGCCACCTCGGCGGCCAGCACCCCGAACTCGGGGAAGCTCAGCCGGCTCACCGGTTCCACGAAGACGTCGAGGATGCCGCCGCAGGTCAGACCAACCGACTCCGCGGTGTCATCGGAGACGCCATAACGTTGCAGCACGGGGGAATTGGCGGCGACGACTTCTTGGGCGAGTTCATAGACCGCGCCTTCCACGCAACCCCCGGACACCGAGCCGACCACCTCGCCACCGGGTCCGACGGCCATTGCCGCGCCGGGTTGCCGAGGCGCCGAGCGCCAGGTCTGCACGACCGTGCCCACGCCGACGGTATGCCCGTCCGCCCACCACGGCAGCAGGGTCTCCATGAGCTCACGCACCGGCCACCACCTCGATGAGTTCCTCGAACGCCGCGAGCGAATGACCGGCGACGAAGTGATCAATATGCGGCAGCGCGGCGACAATCCCGCCTTGCACCGGCCGGTATGCCGGGTGCCCCCGATGCGGGTTGGCCCAGACCACCGCATGGGCCAGGGCCCGCAACCGGCGCATCTGCTCCCCGAGGGCGGCCGGGTCACCGCGCTCCCAGCCGTCGCTGAACACCACCACAACGGCGCCCCGTGCCATACCTCGACGGCCCCACCCATGGAGAAAGGCAGCGAGGCCATCGGCCAACCGGGTGCCGCCGGAATGGTCGGGGATCAGCGCGCCGGCGGCGTTGACCGCCCGGTCGCCGTCCCGGACGGCCAAGCCGCGGGTTACCTGGGTGAGGCGGGTGCCCAGGGTGAAGGTCTCCACCGGCATACCGGTGCGGGCGAAGGCGTGGGCCAGGCGCAGCAGGGCGTCGGCATAGGCGCTCATGGAGCCGGAAACGTCGAGCAGGAGCACGACCCGGCGCGGGCGACGGGTGCGGCGGCGGTGGGC
>CAKZIH010000351.1 GCA_936931335.1 uncultured Nostocoides sp.
ACTTCCACCACATCGCTGCCCCGGAACCCGAGGGCGCGGGCGCGTCGCGGGCCATGGTGGAGGCGGTGCGCGAGGCCGGCCTCTCCCCCAGCGACATCGTCCACGTCAACGCACACGCCACCTCGACTCCGGTCGGGGATATCGCCGAGGCCAATGCCATGCGGCGGGCTTTCGGCGACGCCGTGGACGCGATGGCGGTCAGCGCCACCAAGTCGATGACCGGACACCTACTGGGTGCGGCCGGGGCACTCGAGGGCGTCTTCAGCGTGCTCTCCGCGCATCACCGAGTGGCTCCGCCGACGCTGAATGTCGACGAGCAGGACCCCGAGATCGCCCTGGACGTGGTGCGCAATACCCCCCGCGACCTGCCCACCGGAGATATCGCCGTGCTCAACAACAGCTTCGGTTTCGGAGGTCACAATGTGGCCTTTGTTGTCAAGAGCTATTGAGGTTTTCCTGTTGCGGGTCGCGTGCGGCCGGTAACGTGCCTGCATGACTCGCCGCAAGTCCGTTACCGCTGCCCTGGCCCTCACCCTCGGTCTGTGGTCCACCGCCGCCTATGGCGACGTAGGCCCCATCAATGCCACCGGCGTCATCCGGATCTCCGGAGCCGACCGGTATGAGGTGTCGGCGAATGTCTCCACCAGCACCGCGACGCCTCCGCAGAATGTCGTCTTCGTCGCCTCCGGAGAGGTTTTCTCCGATGCCCTCGCGGCCGGCCCGGCCGCGAGCCGCACCCACGCGCCGATCATGCTGGTGCGCAAGAGCGCCGTACCGGCCTCCGTTGCGGTGGAGATCAAGCGCCTCAAGCCGGCGAATATTTACCTGATGGGCGGACCCGCGACCGTCAGCCCGTCCACCGCGGTCGCCCTCGGCGCGATCAATGGTGCCAAGGTCACCCGGCTCGCCGGCGCGGATCGCTATGAGGTCGCCGCCTCGATGTCGGACGGGTTCAACAACCTCAAGACCATCTACATCGCCTCGGGTGAGGTCTCCCCCGATGCTCTGGCCGCCGGCCCCGCCGTGTCCAAGGAGGGGGGCGCGATCCTGCTCACCCGGGGCACGTCGCTGCCGGTGTCCACCAAGGATGCCCTGCTGCGCCACCAGCCCGAGCGCGTGGTGATCGTCGGTGGTCCGGCCACCATCTCAGCGGAGGTGGAAGACCAGATCAGGGCCATACTGCCGGCGGGTACCGACTTCGAGCGCTACGAGGGCCGAGACCGGTATGAGGTGGCCGCCAATGTCGCCGCCAAGGTCTTCGGCGATGGTGCCACTGCGGGCTTCTATGCCTCCGGGGAGAAGTTCCCTGATGCCCTGTCCGGCACTCCCGCGGCGGACGGCAGCCATGCTCCGATCCTGCTGACCACCGCGACGTGCACGCCCTACGAGACGGCCAAGTGGACTCAGGACCACGCTCCCACGCTTCAGGTGCTGCTCGGCGGCGACCAGTCGTCCTACGAGGGCACCACGGTTTGCGGTCCGGCCCCCACCTGGCCCGACCTGCCGAAGACCCTAACCTGCGACGACTTCGAGAGCACCGAAGCGGCCCAGCAGTGGTTCGACTACTGGGAGCCGCGGATCGGCGACAAGTACGAACTCGACACCGACGGTGACGGCGTGGTCTGCACCGCCTGACCGGCGCACCCCGATACGGGCGCCCACCCCGTATACGGGCGCACACGCCGCATACCGACTCAGACCCCGGAAATATCCGGGGTCTGAGTCGTTAACCGGGGTATGCCGAGCGAACCTAGGTCGGCCGAGCGAACCGGGGTATGCGGTTAGCCGCGCCGGCGGCGGGCCAGGAGCCATCCCGCGCCGAACACGACGGCTGCCGGCGCGGCCAGCCACGCCCAGCGCGTCACCGTCGCTGCGGAGGAAGGCTGGTCGCCTTCCACAGACGGCGCGGCGGCGGTATCGGTGCCCGCAGCTGAAGTGGTGGGGGAACTTGCGCCCGCTGGGGACGGATCGGCGGGCGACGTGGGGGTTGCTGCGGTCGTGGGGGTCGTGTCCTCGCCCACCGCCCGGTGCACCCGCCACTGCTGAATGTGGCTATGGCGACCCTCGGTGCTGGCGAGCAGGGTGCCGTCCGGGCCATTGGTCAGCCCCTCGCCCTGCGGCTGCGCCGGGGTCCCCGCGCTGCCCAGCAGCCGGAAATCCGGATAGCTGTAGATCGCGAGGTGGGTGTAGCCGCGGACATACAGTTCGGTGCCGTCGGGGCTGAAGACGCCGTCGGTGGCCAGGGTCGGCACGGTGGCGTCGGGGATGCGTTCCAGCGTGTTGACCGAGGCGGGATCCAGGTCCGGACCGATCCGATAGAAAGCTCCGAATACGCTCTTGGTAGCGATCACGATGTCGCCGGTGCCCGGGTGGACCATGAGCGTCTCGGCGTTGTGCGCCCCATCGGGGTAGCGCACCTCATACCTGGTGGAGTCGACGGTTCCGTCAAGCTCCGGATTGTCCAGTCGATAGAGCGAAAGCGTCTCTCGCACACTGGAGTTGTCCCCGATGTCGCCAACCCACAGCGAGTCGTCCGGGCCCAACGCGAGGCCCTCGACGTCGACTGGCTTGTGCTTGGCGTAGCGAATCGTGCCGGTGGCCTGGCCGTCCCGGTCGGCGACTCGCAAGACGGCTTTGGAGCCCGAATCGTTGGTGGTGATCAACCGGTCGCGCCACCAAATCAGCCCGCTGGACTCGGTGATCTCGGCGTCGCTCCAGAGACCCCATACGGACTCCAGCTCGACGGTGACAGGCGGCGCCACCGCGGCCACGCTGCCTCCCACCAGTGGGCCGGCGAAAAGCACGCCCGGGAGCACCGCACGAATGGCGCGGATCCGGGCGCGTGGCATCCCGGCAGCGTAAGTGGTGAAGTTCGCCTCAGCCGACCTTGTGCAGCCAGCGGACCGGGGCGCCCTCACCGGCGTGCCGGAAGACCTCGAGTTCCTCATCCCAGGGGGTACCGAGCAGTTCCTCGAGCATGTCGGTCACTGCCTCGCCGCTGCCCTGGGCATAGAGGATGACCTCCTTGAGGCGCTGTTCGTTGACCATGACGTCGCCATTGGGCGCCATCCAGGCATGGTGCAGCCCGAGGGTCGGCGTGTGGCACCAGCGCGAGCCGTTGAGCCCAGGACTCGGCTCCTCGGTCACCTCAAAGCGGATGCCGCTGAACGCCTTGAGCGCACTGGTCACCTTGGCACCGGTGCCACCGCCGCCGGTCCAGCTGATCTCGGCGCGCTTGAGCCCGTATGCCGCGGGCTGCGCCACCCAATCGAGCAGCACGCGGTCCCCGAGCACGGATTCCAGCGCCCAGGTGATGTGCGGGCACAGCGCGGCCGGGGTCGAGTGAATGAACACGACCCCGCGCGTGACCCCACGCGTTGCGAACGACATCCCGTGACCTCCTGGTGTGCGGGTGGACGTCTTCCCCAACGTTCACAACCACACCAAGCGTCACTCTGACCTCGTGCTGTCACATTGTGCCCTATCCGGCCCGCGAGCACCATAGGTGGTAATCAGCCGCAGTTTCCGGCGGCGCGCCGACTCCTCGCGATCGGGTTGGCGGCTCAGGGCGCCGCGATCCCGCACAGCCCCGGGTTGCGGGGCGTACTTCCGATATGCAGCAGTTTGTCGTCCGTCTTGGTGTTGATGCAGGCGTTCACCGATGCTTTCAGGGAGGCCTGGTCCCAGGTGTTCCAGAAGTCGGCGTGGAAGGTGAAACCTTGGCGGGCGGCCGCGTCCATACCGGAACTGAAGGCGATATCGGTGCCGTCGCCGCGGTAGTCCCACTGCTCGGTGAAGCGGGCCTTGGGCAGCTTGACGGGGAAGCCGCTCGGGCAGCGGCCGCCCACCGCATAGGCCATGTGGTTGGCCGCGAACCCCGGCTCGCCCATGAAGTCGGCGGTATTCCCCTCCACCGTATGGTCGTTGAGTCGCCCCGACCAGCAGGTCGGGAAATGGACGATCGCGGTCAAAAAGATGTTCTGCCGTCCGGGAACCGGTTGGATGTCCGTGGCCGTGGCGCAGTTCGCCGCCTGCGGGGTGGGGAACTTGAAGCCATTGCGCGCGGCCTTGCTGCTGAAGTTGCTACAGGAGAAGTTGACGGCATTCAGATCCATCTCCGCCTCGGACATGGCCATGGGGTTGCCGGCCAGCATGCGCAGATCCTTCGGGAATGCCGTGGTCTGCATCAGCGGGTCGGTCACCTTGTCGTTCCAGCTCTGGTAGTACATCTCGAACCGCTTGAGCGGCTCGAGCTGGCCGGCCAGTGGCCCGGAGATATACCGCAACGTGGGCGACCAATAGGCGGCGGTGTCCTTGGCCATATTGCAACTGGTTGCTAGGGCGAGCATGTCGGCGTGGTTGGCGAGATCCGGGCGCTCCATGGCCAGCAGACCGATGTTGCCGAAGAACTGGTGCTCGTGAGGGGACTCCGGCAGGCCCCGCGACACGATCGGGTCGACCGCCCGGATCCCGGCCGACCAGGCGTCTCCCGGTCCCAGGCGGGACGCGCCATCACCCGCACAGTGCACATTCATCCGGGCCTGGGCGGGGGCGGCAGCCGCTATCAGCGCGCCGCCGGCCATAAGCGTGGACACGCTCAGTGCGGCAATGGCACCTCGAGATCGGGCGGCGGCGGGTCTCATCGGGTTCCCCTTCGGTGGTCTTAGTTTCGTCACCCCGCCGAGCACCCGTATGCCGGATGCTCACAAGGCGCGACGGACACTAGCGGCCGTCGAAGACCCTTGCGACAGAATCGAAAAATTCGCCTGGACCGATTTCCGCAAGGCGGCGGGTCCGCTCTCGTCCAGGCTGATTGTGAGCCGGCAGCCGACGGCGCGTGCTGGAGCCGTCTTCACCGGTGCTGCCTGCGTGGGTCAGCACCGGGCAAGGAGATCCGTCGTCCATGCCCAAGCCTGCTTGGCGGCAGCGGGGTCCAGCGCGTTCGCGGCCTTTGTGGCGACTCCCTTACGTCCGCGATAGGCGCCGTCGGTGAAGTCGGCGGCGGCGAGACGGTCAGCGATGAGCCGCGCGGGCACCTGCGGTGCGGCTTGGAGCGGCCGCGTAAGGGTGAGCAGAACCCGGAGTGCACCGGTCGCATTGCGACCCAAGCCGGTGCGCACGAAGCCGGGGTCGATCACCTCCATCGGCGCCATATGCGGATGGTCGAGCCGCGCCGCGGCCCACAGCAGGTTGAGCAGTTTGGTCGCCTCATACCGACGTATGGCGGATGTCGGCGCCCCGACCTCGAAGACCGCCGGGTCGAAGGGGCCTGCCGCCCCGTGTTGTGATGAGGTGAGCAGCACTATCCGCCCGCCCGCGAGGTTCGCATCCAAAAGAGTGCTCAGCAGCACGGGGGCGAGATGGTTCACCGCGAGCGTGGTGTCGATGCCGTTGGTCGTCGATTGCCGAGGGTTCGAGACACCCGCGCACAACACCAAGCCGCGAAGGCTCGGATGCGCGACGTTCAGCGTCCGGGCCAGGTTCTCCACCTGATGCCGGTGGGCGAGATCGGCCGCAAACCAGGACACGTCCGCGGCCGGTGCGCCGGCGCGGACGGCCTGCGCCGCTGCCTCAGCGCTCTGCTCAGTCCTCCCGACCAGCGCCACGTCATGACCCCGCTGCGCGAGCAGCTTCCCCGCGGCCAGGCCGATTCCGCTGGTTGCACCCGTGATGACGATAGTCATATTTGATGATTATCATGTCTCATGAAGAACGTCCAGTAGGGTGGCCCGTATGCCTGCGGACGCCCCGTTCCAGTCCTCCGCCGGGTTCCTCCTGTCCCAGCTCGGCGTGCTCGCCACCAGATCGTGGATCGACGTCCTTGCCAGCCGCGATCTCACCGCGCACCACCATGCGATCCTGCTGACCCTCCACGCCGGCGGCCCGCTCGGAGCCACGGCGCTCGCGGATGCGACGCTGGTCGATCCGCGCAACCTGGGTCCGGTGCTGGCACCTCTGGAACAACGTGGGCTCGTTGAGCGCCGGGCGGACCCCGATGATCGTCGCCGTCGGCTCATCGCGCTCACCGCGGATGGGGTGGACACGGCCACCGAACTCGCCGCCGCGACCGGCACGATCGAAGACGATCTCCTCGCGCCGCTCACCCCGAGGGAGCGCCAGGCACTGCGTGGTCACCTCTTCGCGCTCTGGCGACATGCGAAGGACCCTGCCCGCTAGGCGCGGCATTCGTCTTGTGGGACAACGACATTCTGTGGGGCGTGTCGGGCTTGAACCGACGACCGACGGATTATGAGTCCGCTGCTCTAACCGACTGAGCTAACGCCCCTGGCGAGTTCGGGAGTCTAGTCGGCGTGCTCTGTGCGCGCCGCACCGGCAGTGGCTCACTCGCCACCGCGGTAGCCCCCGTCCGGGCTGGGTCAGCGGTTACGGTGCCATGGGTCAGGCCCGGCTGGGCCCGGCATACGTGCACGAGGAAGGAAGTGCCCCATGGGCTTTCTGGACGACCTGAAGGATGGCCTCGGTTTCGACTCCGAGGAAGAAAAGGCCAAGAAGGCGCAGGAGCATGCCGCCGAGGAAGCGCGCAAGGCGCAGGACGAGGCGAGCGCCAAGGAAAAGGAGGCCGCCGAGGCCCGTCGCAAGGCGGATGAAGCCGCCCGGAACGCGGAGAAGACAACGGCGGCGCCGACCAGCACCACCCCGACTCCGGCTCCCAGCGCTCCGGTGGAGCCCACAGTCGCCCCCGCGCCGGACTACACCAAGTCCCCGTCCGCCCCGCAGGCGCCGGCTACCCCCTCCGCTCCGCAGTCGGCCCCGTCTGCTCCCCCGGCCACTGAGCCGACGGGCAACCTCGGGGAGAAGACCGCGGATCAGGCCCCCGCCAAGCCTGCCCAGGCCCGCGAGAACGATCGTGACGATCGCGATGAGAAGGCTCGCGCCGACAAGGCTCGGGATGACAAGGCGCGCGCCGACCGCGACGGGCACCGTGAGGCTCCGCATTCGGACAAGGCGAAGGACCAGCCGTCCTACCGCAGCTACCCGGTCAAGTCCGGCGACACCCTCTCCGAGATCGGCGAGCGCTTCGGTGTCGACTACCGCAAGATCGCAAAGCTCAATGGCGTCGACAACCCCGACCTGATCTACCCCGGCCAGAAGTTCAAGATCCCCAACGACTGACGATTCGCGCATGGCCTCGGGCCAACCATGCGGTCTCAGCCAAGCCGAGCGCGGCGGAGGACTCCTCCGCCGCGCTCGGCATACCGGTCCATGTCGAGACGGAGGGTCCTGATGAGACTGCGTCGCGCGGCAGCCGCTGCGGCCGCGGCGCTGGTGGTGACCGCCACGGCAGCGTGCCAGGACCCGGTGCCGGGTGCCGCACCGGGGCACCTGCGCATCGGGATTGCCACCGACCAGCCGGGCCTATCGGTGAAATCCGGTGATGGCTACCTCGGCTTCGACATCGATGTGGCCACGTATGTGGCGAAACGCCTGGGGTACAACGACATTCGCTTCGTTCCGGCCCCGCCCGCACAGCGCGCCTATCTGCTGACCACCGGGCAGGTGGACCTCGTCGTCGCCGCCTACTCGATGACCGACCGCACCGCGGACCGGGTCACCTTCGCCGGGCCCTATCTGAACGTCGGCCAGAGTCTCCTGGTGCGCGCCGGAAGCCGGATCGCCGACCCCGGCGACCTGGCCGGCAACACCGTATGCACCCTCGCCGGCTCCACCTCTGCCCAGGTCTTAATCGACCGATTCCCTGGCGTGCGCCTGCAGGTGAACGACTCGTATGCGGCCTGCCCCCGCCGCCTCCTGGCCGGTAGCGCCGACGCGATCAGCGGCGATGACATCGTCCTGGCCGGGATCGCCGCGCAGCCCGAGTATGCCGACCGGCTGCGCCGCGTGGACACGACATTCGCCGCTCAGCGTTACGGGATCGCGCTGCCCAAAGGAGATCTGGACCTATGCCGTCGGGTGAACGACGCCTTGACCACGATGGTCGACTCCGGCGCCTGGCGCCGCGCCGCCGACGCCCACTTCACGCCGATCGGGTACCGGTTCAGCACCGCCAGCAACCCGCCGGTCCTGCGCCCCTGCCGCTAGCCGCCCCGCCTGGAGGTATGTGGTACCCCGGCTGATTGGGACGCGGCGCCGGGGCTTTGCTATGGTTTCCGAGCGCCGCACGCGGCGCGCCAGTTAATCCCCTGTAGCTCAACTGGCAGAGCATTCGGCTGTTAACCGAAGGGTTGTTGGTTCGAGTCCAACCGGGGGAGCTCTCTCGCCTAGGCCCGACGTCCTCCCTCCAGGAGCCGGGCTGTTTCGTTCCTGCGTGGTATCCCGCCGCCTGGCTTGTGTCACAGACCTGTCACGCTGGACGCGCCTAACCGGGAAAAGTGCACGGCATACCGGCTCGGTGCCGGTACGGTACGCGCCATGGCAGAGATGCAGGAGGCGAATCCCCTCGTCGTGATGGAGGGGGTCAACAAGCACTACGGCGATCTGCACGTGCTCAACGACATCAACCTCAGCGTGAACCGCGGCGAGGTGGTGATCGTGATCGGGCCGTCGGGGTCGGGCAAGTCCACCCTGTGCCGGACGATCAACCGCCTGGAGACCTTCGAGTCCGGCTCGATCACCATCGACGGTGAGCCGCTCCCCCAAGAGGGCAAGGCGCTGGCCCGACTGCGTGCCGATGTGGGGATGGTCTTCCAGTCGTTCAACCTCTTCGCCCACAAGACGATCCTGGACAATGTCACCCTCGGCCCGATCAAGGTCCGCAAGACCCCCAAGGCGCAGGCCGAAAAGCGCGCCATGGAACTGCTGGAGCGCGTCGGGGTCGCCCACCAGGCCCATAAGTACCCGGCCCAGCTCTCCGGTGGCCAGCAGCAGCGTGTCGCGATCGCCCGCTCCCTGGCCATGGAGCCCAAGGTCATGCTCTTCGACGAGCCGACCTCGGCGCTGGACCCGGAGATGATCAATGAGGTCCTCGACGTCATGGTCGAGCTGGCCCGGGACGGGATGACCATGATCGTCATCACCCACGAAATGGGCTTCGCCCGCAAGGCAGCCCACCGCGTGGTCTTCATGGCCGACGGCCAGATCGTCGAGCAGGCCACCCCGCAGGAGTTCTTCGCCAACCCGCGCTCCGAGCGAGCCCGGGACTTCCTCGGCAAGATCCTCACCCACTGACCCGTTCCTCCCGCGGGGCTCGCGACCGTGCGCCCGGCAACCCCATCCGAAAGGGAAATCCCATGAATGCACGACGTATGGCGGCCACCGCCGCAATCGCCGTCGCCGGACTCACGCTGGCCGCCTGTGGTGGCGGGAACGACGGCGCCGCCGGGAGCGGCGACTCGATCAAGATCGGCATCAAGTTCGACCAGCCGGGTCTGGGTCAGCAGGACGCCGGCAAGTACAGCGGCTTCGACGTCGACGTCGCCAACTATGTCGCCAAGGCCCTCGGCAAGACCAAGGTCACCTTCATCCAGGCTCCGAGCAAGCAGCGCGAGGACCTCATCTCCACCGGCCAGGTCGACCTGATCTTCGCGACCTACTCGATCACCGACGAGCGCAAGCAGAAGGTCTCCTTTGCCGGGCCCTACTTCATCGCCGGTCAGGACCTCCTGGTGAAGTCCGACAGCGACATCACCGGCCCGGAGGACCTGGACGGCAAGAAGCTGTGCTCGGTCACCGGCTCCACCTCGGCCCAGAAGGTCAAGGACGCCTACCCGGGTGTCCAGCTGCAGAACTTCGACGGTTACAGCAAGTGCCTCGACCTCATCGTCGGTGGCCAGCTCGACGCGCTCACCACCGACAACACCATCCTTGCCGGGTATGCCGCCCAGCCCGCTTACAAGGGCAAGCTCAAGGTTATCGGCAAGACCTTCTCCGAGGAGCGCTACGGCGTGGGCCTCAAGAAGGGCGACGTGGACCTCTGCAAGAAGGTCAACGACGCGCTGGCCAAGATGGTCAGCGATGGCTCGTGGCAGAAGGCTGTGGACGCCAACTTCGGCCCCGCCGGCTTCACGGTGGACAAGGCCACCAACCCGCCGAAGACCGACGCCTGCTCCTGATCGGACAGCGGGTGGGGGTGGCTGCGCACTGCCCCCACCCGCACCGACGCTGACCCACCAACGGAAGGACCCGCGATGAGTGCCCTCTTCGAGCAATTCGACGTATGGGGTGCGTTCTGGGGCACGATCACCATCGCCTTCTTCTCGGCCATCGGCGCCCTGCTGCTGGGCACCGTGCTCGCAGTCATGCGGGTCGGGCCGGTCGGCGTGCTGCGCACGGCGGGTGCGGCATACGTGAATATCGTGCGCAATACCCCGCTCACCCTGCTGGTCTTCTTCTTCGCGGTGGTCGTGCACTACCAGCTCAGGCTCAACCTGGCTGACTCGGACAGCTCGACCTGGATCACGGACGAGGCATACCGCTGGGGGATCATCGCGATGGCCGTCTACCACGCGGCATTCGTCTGCGAGGCGATCCGCAGCGGTATCAACACGGTGCCGCCCGGCCAGGCCGAGGCGGCCCGGGCGATCGGCCTGAACTTCGGTCAGTCACTGCGGGAAGTCGTTCTCCCGCAAGCCTTCCGCGGGGCCATCGCACCGCTGGCCTCGGCACTCATCGCGCTGATCAAGAACACCACCGTGCTGGCCGCCGTCGGCGTGATGCAGACCTCGACCTTCATGAATGCGGCGATCGAGTCGCGTGCCGACTTGAGTTATCTGATCTTCGCCCTGTGCGCGGGCTTCTTCGTCCTGCTCACTCTCCCCCTCGGCGTGGGCCTGACCCACCTGTCCCAGAAGCTGGCGGTCAAGCGATGAGCGCGTCGGTCCTCTTCGACTCCCCGGGGCCCAAGGCGCGGGCCCGGTATCGGATCATCGCCGTCATCGGCGGGTTGATCGTCCTCGGTCTGTTGCTGCTGGCGGTGCTGCGGCTCGCCGACGCGGGTCAGCTCACCGCCGAGAAGTGGTCACCTTTCGCCCATTGGGACGTATGGCGTTACTACCTCCTGATCGGGCTGTGGGCCACCCTCAAGGCGGCCGCGCTCTCGGTGATCGGGGCGCTCATCTTCGGGGTGGTCTTCGGTCTCGGCAGGCTCTCGGACAACCGGGTGATCCGGTGGATCAGCGGGGCGGTTGTCGAATTCTTCCGCGCCGTGCCCGTGCTGATCATGATGATCTTCTTCTTCGGGGTCTATGCGCGTGGCCAGGTCTTTGCCGCCTCGCAGAACCCCTTTGCCGCGGTGGTCACCGCGTTGACCCTCTACAACGGGGCCGTGATCGCCGAACTCGTCCGGTCTGGGGTTTACGGGCTGCCCAAGGGGCAGCGCGAGGCGGGCCTGTCGGTGGGCTTGACCAACTCGGAGACCCTGCGCACCATCCTGCTGCCGCAGGCGGTGACCGCCATGCTCCCCGCCCTAGTCGGCCAGCTTGTGGTGATCCTTAAGGACGCCGCGCTGGGCGCGATCATTACCTATCCGGAACTGCTCCAGCAGGCGCAGAACCTGGGTTCCGCG
>CAKZIH010000352.1 GCA_936931335.1 uncultured Nostocoides sp.
GACGCTCTTCCGATCTGGTTGCAACCGCCCGGCCGGACCCGGCATACGGGCTGTTGTGGGAGAATCGACGTCGTGCCAGGCGGAGACGGTCGACTTACCCACGACGTCATGCCCGGGGAGCGCGGGCCGCAGGATGCCTGTGGCGTCTTCGGCATTTGGGCCCCCGGCGAAGAGGTCGCCAAGCTGACCTACTTCGGTCTCTACGCCCTGCAGCACCGCGGCCAGGAGTCCGCTGGGATCGCGACCTCGGACGGTCGCCGGCTCCTGGTGTACAAGGACATGGGCCTGGTGTCCCAGGTCTTCGACGAGCGTTCGCTGGCCAGCCTCACTGGTCATATCGCCGTCGGGCACTGCCGCTACTCGACCACCGGCGGCTCCACCTGGGAGAACGCCCAGCCCACCTTGGGCGGCCACTCCGGGTTCACCGTGGCGCTGGCCCACAACGGCAACCTCATCAACTCCGCTGAACTGCGCGAACTCGTGATGGAGCGCGCCGAGCAAGGTTTCGATGTCCACGCCGGCGAGCTGCGCCGCGGGAACACCACCGACACCGCATTGGTCACCGCTCTGCTCGTCGACGACCCGGAGACGCCGATCGAGGAGCGCGCACTGCAGATCCTGCCGCTGCTGCGCGGCGCCTTCAGTTTCGTGTTCATGAGCGAGCACACCCTGTATGCCGCCCGAGACCCCCAAGGCATTCGCCCGCTGGTCCTGGGGCGTGTCGAGCGCGGCTGGGTCGTTGCGTCGGAGACCGCTGCGCTGGACATCGTCGGTGCCTCATACATCCGGGAGATCGAGCCCGGCGAGCTAGTCATCATCGACGAGGACGGCCTGCGCAGCCACCGCTTTGCGCAGCCCGAGCCCAAGGGCTGCGTCTTCGAATACGTCTACCTTGCCCGGCCGGACACCACCATCCGCGGCCGCGTGGTCCACGAGGCGCGCGTCGAGATGGGCCGGGTGCTGGCCCGCGAGCATCCGACCCAGGCGGACCTGGTCATCCCCACGCCCGAGTCCGGCACCCCGGCCGCGATCGGCTACGCGCAGGAGTCCGGGATCCCCTACGGGCAGGGCCTGGTCAAGAACGCCTATGTCGGGCGCACCTTCATTCAGCCCAATCAGACGATTCGGCAGCTCGGCATCCGGCTCAAGCTCAACCCGCTGCGCGAAGTCATCCGCGGCAAGCGCCTGGTTGTTGTGGACGACTCGATCGTCCGCGGCAACACCCAGCGCGCCCTGGTCCGGATGCTGCGCGAGGCCGGCGCCGCCGAGGTCCACGTGCGCATCTCCTCGCCGCCGGTGCGTTGGCCCTGCTTCTACGGCATCGACTTCGCTACCCGCGCCGAACTCATCGCCACCGGCATCGAGGTGGCCGAGGTATGCCGCTCGATTGGTGCCGACAGCCTGGGCTACATCAGCGAGGCCGGGATGATCAGCGCTACCGACCAGCAGCCCGATGAGTTGTGTAGCGCCTGCTTCACCGGCCGCTACCCGGTTGCCCTGCCCAGCCAGGAGCGACTCGGTAAGAGCCTGCTTGAGCTGCGACTTCCCGTGGAAGTCAGCTCCCCGTAGCGTTCTCGCGGAACGCTTCCCCGGACGCCATCTCGACCCCTAGGGTGAGTGTCCTCCGGCCGCCGTGGCCGGCACTCGAGGAGGGATAGGCACAGACTATGAAAAAGCGAATCGTCGCGGCAGTCACCACTGCCGCCGTTGGGCTCACCTGGTGGGGCACCATGCCGGCCAGCGCAGCGGGGCCAGGCATCACCATCACCTCGCCCGCAGCGGGCGCGACAGTTGCCCCCGGCGATGTACACATCCAGGGGACGGCGGGTACCAGCGCGAAGAAGACCGACTATGTCCTCTTTGTCACGGACCTCTCCGGGTCTACGGCCTCTCCGACGGGGCTCGACTGCACCGGTGACGGAAACGTCGGCTCTTCGGACGATCTCAACTCCGACGGCAGCGTGGGAGATGTGTTGGATTGCGAGATCGCCGCGCTACGGGCGGTCAATAACGACCTCGTGAAGACCGATGGGGGGACCGGCGGCATACAGGTTGGTATTGAGGCGTTCGCCGATTCGGCCGCCGTGGCGCACATGAATGGGGCGGGCGCACCCTTCGTTGCTCCCGCCACCGATGACGGGACGATGCGCAACTTCGACCGGGTAGCCACCTCATTGCGAGATGGGGAGGTTCACGAGTATGACGAGATGTACGTCGGCGGGGGGACCGATTTCGACGCTGCTCTGGATTCGGGTCTGGACGCGCTCCAAGGGGTGTCGGGCAACAAGTGGGTCTTCTTCCTGTCCGACGGGCAGGCGAGTGTGTCTAACTCGACGTTGGGTCGGGTGGCCAGTAGCGGTGTCAAGGTGCGTACCTTCGCGATTGGCCAGGGCGCCGGCGCTGCTGCCTGCGATAGCGGTTACCCCCTGCGGGAAATCGCCGACGCTTCCGGTGAGGGTTGCCTGGTTGTCTCCGATCCCGCGAACCTGCCGGCAGGACTTACTACGTCCGCTCCCGAAGCGCTCGACTCGGTCACGGTCTCGGGTCTGACGGCGTCGCCGATCCCCGCCGCGATCGATCCGCTGGGCAACTGGGACGCTGTCGCGCAGGGTCTGACTGAGGGCAGCTACTCGGCAACCGCGACGGCCAAATTCACGGATGGCACCTCTGCATCCACCTCGGTGTCGTTTACCGTCAAAGCATCCACGGGCGCTGTCGAGCGGTGGGACGGCAAGGACCGATACGAAGCCTCCGCCAAGATCAGCGAACGCTCCTTCCAGCCGGGTGTCGACACGGCGTTCGTTGCGTCGGGGTTGATCTTTACGGACGCGTTGTCGGGTTCGGCGATTGCTGGGTCGATCCCAGGCCCGATGCTGTTGGTCAAGACGGACTCGATCCCCGCCGCGATCGCCGCGGAGTTGTCCCGCCTGCAGCCGAAACGCATTGTGGTCCTGGGTGGGACGAACACCATCACCCCGAGCGTCGAGTCGCAACTGGCCGGGTATGCCGGACAGGTGGTCCGATGGGATGGCAAGGACCGTTACGAGGCGTCCGCTCAGATCAGTGCTCGCTCGTTCCAGCCGGGCGCGCAGACCGCATTTGTTGCCTCAGGTTTGATCTTCACCGATGCGCTTTCGGGCTCGCCGATCGCCGGCAAGACGCCGGGCCCGATGTTGCTAACGAAGCCCGATGTGATCCCTGGCGCTATTGCGACCGAACTGACTCGGCTCAAGCCCAAGGAAATCGTTGTCCTCGGGGGCCCAGCCACTATTGAGGATGCGGTTCAGAAGGAGCTCAAGCGATACACCAAGGGCACAGTTGAGCGTTGGGATGGGCTCGACCGTTATGAGGCATCGGCCAAGATCAGCGCCAAATCCTTCCGCCCCGGCGTGAAGACCGCATATATCGCCTCCGGGCTGATCTTCACCGACGCTCTATCCGGTTCGCCGGTAGCCGGCGCCACTCCGGGGCCGATGCTGCTGGTCAAGACCGGTGAGATCCCGCCAGCGATCGAGACTGAGCTGGCGCGGTTGAAGCCGAAGCGAATCGTCGTCCTCGGCGGTCCCGCCACCATCAACCAAGACGTGGAGACGCAGTTGGGGCAGTTCACCAGCGCCCGCTAAGCGGATGGTGATCGGGTGGTCGGGGCACCCGCCCCGACCACCCGATCACATGCACTCCCACGCACGAGGAGTTGGTGTCGCCGCCGGCCACGGTTGCCGCCTGAGGCCCTCCACACGCGACGCGCTACCGTCAGCCTTGTGAATCTGGAAAAGGTCGTCTTCGGCTTCTTCGTCGTGCTCGCGGCCACCCTGAACTTCGGCTTCTTCATTGGCGACCTCAGAGACGCCAGCGTCCACAACGTCTACGAGCTGTATGCCGCGGTTGTGGTCAATGTCATCGCCGTGGTGCTGAAATTCGGTGATCGCACCCAGATCGGGGCAATCCACCTGGCGACCAGTCTGGTCGCGGTCATTCAGCTCATCGCCGCCACTACGCTGTGGGTGTGGGCCGATGCGGCCACGGCCACCGGGCTGAGCCCCGAACACATGAGCAGCGTCGTCTCGCTCTCCGGCGGGGCACTGCTCGCCAATATCGTCTCCGTGGTCCTCTTGGTCACCGAGACGGTCACCTACCACCGGCGCTGAGCCGTGGCCAACCCGCTCCTGCTCATGCGGCCCCCGTCTCGCCGCCGGGGCCAGGTGCGGCGCGCCCAGGTAGCGATCCCGACCGACATACCCGCGACGGACGCGATCTTCCTGCTGGTGCGCAGGATGCGGATGCCGCTGATCGCCCTGGTCGTGGTGTTCACGATCTCGGTCTTCGGTCTGGCCGCCATCCCGGGTGTCGACGGTGACGGCAACCCCCGGCATCTGAGCGTCTTCGAGGCGTTCTACTTCATGAGCTACACCGCCACCACGATCGGCTTCGGTGAGATCCCGTATGCCTTCACCAGCGCCCAACGCCTCTGGGTGACCGGGGCGATCTACGCAACGGTGATCACCTGGGCCTGGACGATCGGCATGATCCTCGCCCTGGTCCAGGAGGAGGCATTCCGCGACGCCCTGGCCACCCAGCGGTTCCGTCGCAGGATCCGCCACCTGCGCGAGCCCTTCCACATTTTGGCCGGATATGGCGAAACCGGCCGGGCAGTCGCCGCCTCACTGGACTACATCGGCAGCCGATTCGCCGTCATCGAACGCGTGGGCAACCGGGTGGACCGGCTGGGCACCGACCAACTCACCACCGACCCGCCCGGAGTCGAGGCGGACGCCGCCAACCCGGCGGTCCTCGGCTTGGCCGGCCTGGCGAGCCCCCATTGCCAAGGGGTTCTCGCGCTCACCGACAGCGATGAGGCCAATCTCGCCATCGTCCAAGCCGTCCACCTGCTCAAGCCGGAGATGCCGGTCATCGCCCGCAGCAGCAACCCCGAGGTGACGGCTCGGATGCACGACTTCGGGGTAGAAGCCGTGATCAACCCCTATGACCGGTATGGCGATTACCTCGTCCTCGGTTTGCAGCGCCCGGTGACCCAACAGTTGCTGATGTGGCTCATCTCGCCGACCGGCACGCCGCTCGATCAGCCGCTCCACCCGATCCGGGAGGGGCGCTGGGTGGTCAGCGCCGAGGGCCGCTTCCAGGCCGAGATCACCAAGGACCTGCAGGCCGGCGGGTATGAGGTCATCGAGGTAGCCCCCGGCTGGGAGGCACCGGCCTTGAACGGAGTGGTCGGCTTCGTCGCCGGCGCCGATAAGGACACCGTCAATCTCGGCCAGGCGGCAAGCGTGCGCGCGGCCGCCCCGGATGTCTTCCTGGCCCTGCGCCAGTCCCAGACCGCCAATGCCGCGCTCTTCGCCGCATTCGATCCGGACTCGATCTTCGTACCCAACGATCTGGTGGCCCGCGAGTGCTTCGCCCGGCTGGTCACCCCGCGGACCTGGGCCTTCCTGGAAACCGCGCGGGAGCAATCCGACGAATGGTCCCAGGCCTTGCTCGATCGCCTGCAGGAACGAGTCGG
The DNA here is from genome assembly GCA_936931335.1 of uncultured Nostocoides sp. Taxonomy (GTDB): domain Bacteria; phylum Actinomycetota; class Actinomycetes; order Actinomycetales; family Dermatophilaceae; genus Nostocoides_A. Next base: position 5,519 of record CAKZIH010000352.1, read on the forward strand.
GATCGGTTCACCGATCACCTGGCGGCTCGCCCTGGACGGGCGCGAAGCCCCGGCCGTGGTGCGCTGGCTCGAGGACGACGAGCTCACGATCGGTGACCTGCTGCGCCATCCCTCCGACCGGGACCGGTTCGCCCCAGCCGTGGTGCTTGCGCTGACCCGGGACGGCGAGTTGATGTGCAATCCACCGGAGGAGGAGCGCCTAGTGGCCGGCGACGAATTGCTGCTCGCCTCCGCGCCCAACGGCTACTCCTATTTGCGCGACGCGCTCTTCAACGACGCGAGCGTCGAGTATGCCGCCAACGGCCGCGTCGTGCCCAGCACCTGGGTATGGCGCAAGCTTACCCACACCGCTCGCCGCGCTCCGAAGGACGTCTGCGGGCCCGCTCGATAGGGTCGGGTCCGTGAGTGAACAGCCGATCACATATGCCGGTGCCGGCGTCGACGTCGAGGCCGGGGATCGAGCCGTCGAACTCATGAAGGCCGCCGTCGCCGGGGCCGCCCGGCCCGAGGTGCTCGGCGGGCTCGGCGGATTCGCCGGACTCTTCGACGCCAGTGCCTTGGCTCGGCTGACCCGTCCGGTGCTCGCGACCTCCACGGACGGGGTCGGCACCAAAGTGGCCATCGCGCAGGCACTGGATCGGCACGACACCATCGGCTTCGACCTGGTCGGGATGGTCGTGGACGACATCGTCGTCTGCGGCGCCGAACCCCTCTTCATGACCGACTACATCGCCTGCGGCAAGGTCGTCCCCGAGCGCATCGCGGCGATCGTGACCGGGATCGCCGCCGCCTGCACCCAGGCGCGCACCGCGCTGGTCGGCGGGGAGACCGCGGAGCACCCCGGCCTCATGGGGGAGTCGGAATATGACGTGGCCGGCGCCGCCACCGGGGTCGTCGACTATGACGCCATCCTCGGTTCGCACCGCGTGGCTGCCGGTGACGTCGTGCTCGCTCTGGCGTCGAGTGGCTTGCACGCCAACGGCTTTTCGCTGGTCCGTCGGGTCGTTGCCGCCGCAGGCTGGAGCCTGGAGCGGGACGTGCCCGAGTTCGGGCGCACGCTCGGGGAGGAATTGCTCACCCCCACCCGGGTGTACGCCGCGGACCTGCTCGACCTCATTCGGACCCCGGGCGTGGACGTCCACGCGCTCTCCCATGTGACCGGCGGCGGCTTGGCCGCCAATCTCGCTCGGGTGCTCCCGGCCGGTATGCATGCCCGGCTGGATCGGGGGAGCTGGACCCCGCCGGCCGTCTTCAGCACCATCGGTGCCTTGGGCCGGGTGCCGCAGGAGGACCTGGAGCGCACGCTCAATATGGGGGTCGGCTTCGTGGCGGTGCTGCCGGCGGCTGGCGTCGGCGCCGCAACCGCCTTACTGGCCGAGCGCGGCATCGATGCCTGGGTTCTCGGTGAGGTCCTGGCGCGCGATGATGCGCCCATCGCGGGCGGGTTCGAGGTGGTTACCGGCGCCAAGGGCGTGTACGGCGGCTCGGTCCAGCTCGCGGGTCGGCACCCCTCCTGAGTCGAACCGGCTCGGTTAGTCAGTGATGGGCCGGGCGTGCACGCGTTCGATAATCCCCAGCCGGTCGCGCTGGGACTCCACGATCTCGAATCCGAGGCCGGGCAGGAGGGCGGCAGGTCGCCGGGTGAGATGTTCGCCGGTGCTGCGAGTGAACCGCTCGATCGCCCGCTGCACCCACACGGCAGGCCGCGCCGTGGAGATGACATGGTCGGCCAGCAGGAGGTCCCCGCCGGCGCGCAGCACCCGGTGGGCCTGGGCGAGCGCGAGCTCCGGCTCCGGTATGCAGCACAGCGCGTAGGTGCAGACCACAGTGTCGAAACTGTTGTCGGCGAACGGTAGTCGCCGAGCATCCGCCTGCTCGAAGCGCACCGGCATACCGAGCTCGGTGGACTTGGCGCGGGCTTGGGTGAGCATCGGTTCGCTCCACTCGGCGACCGTGAGCCGTATCCCCGGGCCATAGAGCGGGAAGGTCAGCCCGGTGCCTGCGGCGATCTCAAGGACCTCGCCGTGCGCCCGCTCACCCACCCACGCCCGGGCCTCCCGCAGGAACCGCCTCTCGACGTATGCCGCGCGCCGCTCGTAGCTCGCCGCCTGCTCGTCCCAATGCCGCCGGAATCGGACTTCATCCGCCATGTGACTGTCTCCCCCAGCAGGACCGTCCCGGATCGATGCCGGGACCCAGCGTATGCCGGACACACCGGCAGTCACCGCGCACGGGCCGCGGACCTCCCACGGTGTCGACAACAGGCCGTATGGCGTTCACCCCACCCCCGCGGGTTGCCGACACCGTGGACGGGGCCGACGGAGGGAGTCGGCAGAGACAGGCGATGGCGGCACCGGGTCAACCGGTACCGCCATCGCCTAGGGGTTCAGTCGGCTGGGTTCAGCAGCCAGCTGGATTCAGGTGGTCAGCTGTTGGCGCCGCCATCGGCACCGCCGTCGCCACCGAGGCCGCCAGCTCCACCGTCAGCACCGCCGTCAGCACCGCCGTCGGCGCCGCCATCGCCGCCCATGCCGCCCGCGCCACCGTCAGCGGGGCCATGCCCACCGGCCGCGCCCAGGGCGCCGCCAGCGGCTCCCGCGGTGCCGCCGGAGTGGTTGCACTTCGTGCAGTCGCAGTCAGAGCACTGACAGTTGGTGCAGTCGCAGCTCGCACCGCACTTGGCGCACTCGCACTTCTGCTGACCCGAATCGCTGGGCATCGTCGTATCGGACATGCTGGACCTCCTTGTCAGACGGCGGATCGGGGCGACCGCCGATTTCGCCAGTCTGGCACCGGCGGGTCCGCCGTGGGCGGTCAGCGAGCCCCAATGTTCGCGAGCATGGCCGTGGCGCTCATCCCACCGGCCGCCCCCGCCACGGCACCCAGGTCCGGGCCGCGACCAACGCCATACGCCAGGCCGGTGACCAGCGCTCCAATCGCGGCTCCGGCGAGCACTTGGCCCACGGTATGGCGCCCCGCGCGCGCCCGCGCCCACCCCACCAGAACGACCAAGGCCAGCCCGCACAGCGCTACCCAGCCGATCTCGACCACCAGCACCGCGATCGCCCCCGCCGCCGTCCCGGTATGCACGGAGACCTTGGTGAACACGTTGAGCCCCGCGATCACCAGGAGCCCGAGGAAGAGCGCCAGCATGAGGGCCATCAACGGCCGGGGTGCGTCGCTGGCCCGCAGCAGGGTGATCCCACCCATCAGACACGCGATGGCGGCGGTGGCCGGGACGCGCCGCTGTTCGCGGCGCACCACCTGCCGATCCGCGACCCGCCCGGAACGCACCAGGAGGGCGAGCACGGCATACGGGAGCACCACACTGAACAGCAACGTCAGCGCGGACCACCGCAACCCCAGCCATCCCGGGCTCGCCCGCTGACCCACAAAGAAGACCACCGCGCCCACGACGATGCCCGGGTCGCTCACCAGCGACACCAGATCCGCGACCCGGGACGGACGCGCACCCGCCAGGCGCGCCGTGTCCGGGTGGCTGGTCATCGCACGATGATCTGGGGCGCGAAGAGCGCCATGGCATCCACGGCGCGCCGGTGGTTCTCGGGGGTGGATCCGGCGCAGGCGGCGTCGATCACGCGTACGGTGGCGCCCGCGTCCGCCGCGGGGAGCGCGGTCGCGATGACGCAGCAGTCGGTGGACACCCCCGCGAGGGTCAGCCGCGGCTGCTCCCCGACGATCGCCCGCAACCCCGGCCCCCACTTACCGAAGGTCGGCTCGGTGACCACTAGATCGGTGACCCCCGCCAGGGCGGGGACCACGGCATACAGGGGGTCGGACTCGGGCACCAACGCAAACGGCCAGTCCTGGTAGTACGACGCCCACGACCCGCCGAGGTCGGGATTGGCGACGAAGCGGGTGAGCACGGTGCGCTCCGGCCCGTATGCCGCGGCCAGCTCCACCATCCGTGGCAAGGCGTCCGCAAACAGCGGCGAACCCCACGGGCTCGCCTCGGGGGATGCGAAGACGAACTGCGGGTCGATCAGCACCAGCCAGTCGTCGTCCTTCGCGGACCTGGCTGCGGTCATGCCCGGGGCTCGTATGCCGTTGCCCCCGACCGCACTTCGCGACCGTCAGCGCCCGCCGACTCGGCGAGGCCCTCTTCCTGCCGGCGCACCCGGCCGCGGCGCACGATCAGGGAGATCAGGAAGGAGCCCATGAGCGCAAGGAGGACACCGAGATTGGCGTAGGCCCAGTTGCCCTCCCAGTATTTGTCGGTGGCATTCCACGTGCCCAGGCCGAGCGGCTCCAGCAGGAAGCCCTGCCAGTTGTTCCAGCTGGCGTCCTGGGCATAGTTGTTGACTACGAGACCCCAGCCGACCACGGACATCAGCGCCATGATGCCGATCGACGACCAGTCGAAAGCGCCATACCGGCCGCCGGCGGAGAAGAGAGCGTCGTCGTCGTAGTCACGCTTGCGCAGCACGATGTCGGCGATCATCACCCCGGCCCACGCGGCCAGGGGCACCCCGAGGGTGATGAGGAAGGACTGGAACGGGCCGAGGAAGTCCTCGGCGAAGAAGACCACCCAGATCGTGCCGGCGGTCAGGATCACCCCGTCGATGAGCGCCGCAGCCGGCCGGGGGATGCGCACCCCCAGGGAGAGCAGGGTCAGACCGGAGGAGTAGATGCCCAGGACCGCCCCGGACACCAGGCTCAGGATCACCGCGATGAGGAAAGGGATGAGGAACCAGGTCGGCAGGACCTGCGCGAGCGAGCCGATCGGGTCGCCGGCGATCCCCTCGCGCACCGCATCATCCGACCCGGCCAGCAGCAGCCCGAAGAGCACCAGGAGCACCGGGGCGACCGCGCCGCCGAAGGTGTTCCACCCCACGATGGCCGCGCCCGACGCCGAACGCCGCTGGTAGCGCGACCAGTCGGCGGCGATGTTGATCCACCCCAAGCCGAAGCCGGTCATCAGCATCACCAGCGCCCCGACCACCGCCTGCCACGGCCCACTGGGCAGCGCGGAAACCTTGTCCCAGTTGATCTCCTTGGCGGCGATCACCACGAAGGCCAGGGTGACCAGGCCGGTGATCCAGGTGAGATAGGACTGCAGTCGCATGATGATGTGGTAGCCCGCGACTGAGGCGAGCACGATCATCGAGGCGACTACCAAGGCCGCGGCGATCTTGACGCCGGTGCCCCCGCCCCAGCCGAGCCGTTCGAAGACGGTCGCGGTGGCGAGCACCGCCATGATGGACAGGAAGGTCTCCCAACCAATGGAGACCAGCCACGAGATGAACCCCGGCACCTTCTGTCCGGTGACCCCGAAGGCCGCCCGCGAGAGGATCATCGTGGGAGCCGAGCCCCGCTTGCCGGCGATCGCGATGATGCCGCACAGGGCGAACGAGATCACGATGCCGATGACCGTGACCAGCGCAGCCTGCCAGAACGAGATGCCGAACCCGAGGACGAAGGCCGCATACGAGATCCCGAACACCGAGACGTTCGCCGCGAACCAGGGCCAGAACAAATCCCGGGGGCGGGCAGTGCGCTCGGCCTCGCCGATGATCTCGATGCCGGTGGTCTCGACGCCGAGCGAGCGGACCCGCTCTGCACTCGGGCTGTTGACTGTCATGGCATCAGAGCGTGCCAGACGCTACCGACAGGGCAGTCAGTGGCGTGGTCACGACATGCACACAGATCCGCCGGCCCCGAGGGGCCGACGGCTGCGTGACAAGAGTGATGCTCAGAGGCGGCGTGACGGCTGCCGGTCAGGGGCTTTCGGCCCACCGGGAGTAGTCGTCGTCACCGTCCTCGTCGAATTCCTCGACCGCGCGCGGAGCGTCCGTGCGCGGGGTTGAGGTCCCGTGCAACTCGCGCTCCAATGCGCTGAGATCGGTGTTCGGGGAGTAGTACTTCAACTCCCGAGCAACCTTGGTCTGCTTGGCTTTAGCCCGGCCGCGCCCCATGGCGTGACCCCCTCGTG
>CAKZIH010000353.1 GCA_936931335.1 uncultured Nostocoides sp.
ACCCGGTCCGTCTTCGAGGTGACGGTGACATGGCCGCGGGGGCCGTTCTCCCCGGACCCGACGATGACCATGCTGGCACCGGCCGCGGCTGCACGCTCAAGCAGCACCGGTGGCACCGACCGACCGGGCTGCCAACCGGTCGTGGACTCGATATCGGCATGGTCCGCGAGGAGCGCCGCCGCTTCGGCGGCGCCGGCCGCACCTTCCGCGGCGGCCCACTGCTCGAACTCCCGGTCCGTCCCCGCGGCGGCGGGGGTTCCCCAGCCGCGCGGGACGACAGTGATGGCTTCGACGGTCGCTGGTTCCGACCGAGCAAACTGAGCGGCCAGGTCGATGGCTCCGCGGTCGTCCTTGTAGGGGCTGTAGCCCACGAGATAACTCACGGCAGCAGATCCTCGGGATTCTTGGGCTGAGCGTCATCGGCCACGGCAACAATGTGATTGAGCGCGGCGTGGTGCCGGCCATAGAGGAGATAGAACCCCATGACGACGATCATCCAGACACCCAAGATGATCCAGGTGACCCGGGACAATCCCCACAGGATGTAGGCACAGGCCGCGATGGTGACGAATGGCGTCACCGGATAGCCGGGCAGCTTGAACGGGCGCTCGAGCTCGGGATGGGTGCGCCGCAGCACCAGGATCGCGATCGCCACCATGGAGAACGCCATCAGCGTGCCGATCGACACGGTGTCCCACAAATAGTCCGCCGGTATGAATCCGCCGATCAGCGCGATGACGATGGATACGACGATGGTGTTGTAGACCGGGGTCATCGTCTTGGGGCTGACGCTCAGGAAGCGCTTGGGGATCAGTCCGTCGCGGCCGATCGCGAACAGGATGCGGGTCTGGCCATACAAGGTGACCAAGGTGACCGAAAAGATCGAGATGACCGCGCCGGCGGCGAGCACCGTGCTCCATACCGAATTGCCGGTGATGTCCTTGAGGATCTGCGCCAGACCGGCCTCGGCGGCCTCGGGGCTGGAGAAGAACTCGACCGGCTTGGCCGCCAGGCCCGCCGCGGCGACGGCGATATAGATCCCGGACACGATGAGCAGCGCGCCGATGATGGCGCGGGGGAGCGCGCGCTGCGGATCCCGGACCTCCTCACCCGCGGTTGCCACCGCATCCAAACCGATGAACGAGAAGAAGATCGTGCCGGCTGCCGCGCTGATGCCGGCGACGCCCTGGGCGAAGAAGTTGGAGAAGTGGTCCGCGTTGAACGCGGTGAATCCAATGAGCGTGAAGAGCACCAGCACGCCGAGCTTGATGAGCACCATGATCGCGTTGACCTTCGCCGACTCCGAGGCCCCGCGGATGAGCAGCACCATGCACAAGAGCACCAGGACGACCGCCGGCAGGTTGATCAACCCACCGGTCGCCACACCGTCGGTGCCCGGTATGGGCGAGATCGACAGCGCCCGTGGAAGTTGCCAACCAAAGAGGGAGTGCAGCAATTCGTTGAAATAGCCGCTCCAACCCACGGCGACCGCGCCGGTGGCCACGCCATACTCCAACAGCACGCAGCCGGCGATGAACATGGCCACGATCTCGCCGAGCGCATGGTAGGCGTAGCTGTAGGTCGACCCGCTGACCGGGATCGCGCTCGCCATCTCGGCATAGCAGAGCGCTGACAGGCCCGCCGCGATGCCGGCGACGATGAACGAAATCAACACCGCCGGACCGGCTTTGGGCACCGCCTCGCCGAGGACGAAGAAGATCCCGGTGCCGACGGTGGCGCCGACGCCGAACATCATCAACTGGAAGGTGGTGAGGTTGCGGGCGAGCTCGCCCTCTTCTTCGTCCTTGCGGATGAGGATCGGCTTGCGTCGCCGAAGCTGCTCTCCCAACGAGCGCGGCGGTGCCGACATCGGAGCGACCATTGGTGACCTCCTGAGTCCCGACGAGTTGGGACAATTTAGCGAGCGAAGGCCCGTTGCGACAGGGTCAGTTCACCAATGGGCCGCGTCAGTGGTCGGTGGGCCGGGGCCCTTTGTGGCGTGGCTTCTTGTTCTGGCCGCCGGCCCGGTCGGGGGTGAGCTCGATGAGGTGTCCGGAGATCCTGGTGTGCTGCAACCGTTTCCACGCCTCGCTCGGCAGGCGCGCCGGCAACTCGACAATGGAGTGATCGGGGCGGATCTCGATCTTGCCGAAGTCCTCCCGGCGCAGCCCGCCCTCATTGGCGAGGGCGCCCACGATCATGCGGGGGTCCGCCTGCTGGCGTTTGCCGACCGCGATCCGATAACGCGCGAGCGGAGTGGTCGCGCGCTGCTTCCGCGATGTCGTCGCGCGCTCGGGGGCGGAGTCCTGGGTGTCGCGCGCGGGGCGGTCCGACTGTCGCGCCGGCTCCGCGCGCTCCATGAGCAGCGGCCGGCCGTCCTGCGCCATCAGGGCGAGTGCGGCGGCGACATCCGTTGCCGGAGTGTTGGTTTCGTTCTCGTATGCGGTGATCAGCTCGCGATAGCTGGCGAGGTCCTCCGACCCGAGGGCCTCGGTGATCGCGTCGCGGAAGCGGGCCACCCGCGAGCTGTTGACGTCGGCGACGCTCGGCACCGGGACGAGCTCCATCGGCTGCCGGGTGGTCTTCTCGATGAGCGCGAGCAGTCGTCGTTCGCGGGGGGTGACGAAGGAGATCGAGTCGCCGGTGCGGCCCGCGCGCCCGGTGCGCCCAACCCGGTGCACATAGGCCTCCGGGTCGGTCGGGATGTCGTAGTTGATGACGTGTGAGATCCGCTCCACATCCAAGCCGCGGGCGGCGACATCCGTCGCCACCAGGATGTCGAGCTTGCGCTCCTTCAGCGCGGCGACGGTCCGCTCCCGTTGGGCCTGCGGCACATCGCCATTGAGCGCCATCGTGTTGAAGCCGCGAGCGCGCAGCTTGTCGGCAAGCATCTCGGTCTCGGTCTTGGTGCGCGCGAAGACAATCATCGCGTCGAAGTCCTCGGTCTCCAGGATTCGGGTGAGGGCGTCGAGCTTCTGCTGGTAGGCGACGATCATCGCGCGCTGCCGCACCCCGGCGGCCGTCTTGGTGCGCGCCTGGACGGTGATCTCCACGGCGTCGGTGAGGTACTTCTTCGACAGCTTGCGGATCGCCGGCGGCATGGTGGCCGAGAAGAGCGCGACCTGGGTGCCGTCGGGGGTTCCCGCGAGGATGGTCTCCACATCCTCCTCGAAGCCCATGGTGAGCATCTCGTCGGCCTCGTCGAGCACGACGAAGCGCACATCCGTGAGATCGAGGGTGCCCTTTTCGAGGTGGTCCATGATCCGGCCCGGGGTACCGACCACGATCTGGACGCCGCGGCGCAGGGCGGACAGTTGCACGCCATAGGCCTGGCCGCCATAGATCGGCAGGGTATGCACGCCACTCAGGTGAGCGGCATAGGTCTCGAAGGCCTCGGCCACCTGTAGGGCAAGCTCGCGGGTCGGGGCGAGCACAAGCGCCTGCGGAGTCTTGGAGCGCGGGGTGATCTGCTGCAGGATGGGCAGCGCGAAGGCGGCGGTCTTGCCGGTCCCGGTCTGCGCCAGCCCGATCACATGCGCACCCTCGAGAAGGGCGGGGATGGTCTGCGCCTGGATCGGCGACGGCTCCTCATACCCGATATCGGTCAGGGCCTTAACGAGCCGCTTGTCTAGGCCCAGATCGCTGAAGTTCACGGTCGAGTGTCGCAGGGGGCGTGCGATCGGGCAAACCTCGGGTGCTCTCACGGGAACTGCGGTGTATCAGGCGTGCCCACAGTGCGGACCTGCGCGAGCGTGGCGGGGTGACGCACGGCATACTCGTGCTCATCATGCGTGGACTCCTCCTCCTTCGCCGCCGCGACGAGGCCTGACCGGCCGTCCCTCGTCGCGGAGTCGCTTGTGCTCGGCCGAATGACCGCCCCGCCACAGCGACAAGTTCCCAACAGCGACGAGACAGAGGCAGACCCGCGATGATCCACCCCCAGCAGCCCTCCCCGATGCCGTACACCAAGTACGCGCCCTACCAGCAGCAGATCCGGGTTGAACTGCCCGACCGCACCTGGCCGGACCGGGTCATGACCCAGGCGCCCCGCTGGTGCGCGGTCGACCTGCGCGATGGCAACCAGGCGCTCATCGACCCGATGGACTCCGCGCGCAAGATGCGCATGTTCAAGCTCTTGGTTGCCATGGGCTACAAGGAGATCGAGGTCGGCTTCCCCAGCGCGAGCCAGACCGATTTCGACTTCTGCCGCGAACTCATCGACGGCGGCCATATCCCCGATGACGTCACCATCCAGGTGCTCACTCAGTGTCGCGACCACCTCATCGAGCGCACCTATGACGCGATCCGCGGCGCGAAGCAGGCGATCGTCCACTTCTACAACTCCACCTCGGTGCTGCAGCGCCGGGTCGTTTTCGACCTGCCGAAGGAGGGGATCATCGATATCGCGCTCCAAGGCTCGCGGCTGTGCAAGAAGCTCGAGGAGACCATCCCCGAGACCGATGTCTATTACGAGTACTCCCCGGAGTCCTACACCGGCACCGAGCTGGAGTTCGCCGTCGAGATCTGCAATGCGGTCGCCGAGATCATCGACCCGACCCCCGACCACAAGATGATCGTCAACCTCCCGGCCACCGTGGAGATGGCGACCCCCAATGTGTATGCCGATTCCATCGAATGGATGATCCGTCACCTGGAGCGTCGGGACAGCCTGGTGGTCTCCCTGCATCCGCACAACGACCGCGGTGAAGGCGTGGCCGCGGCCGAGCTGGGTTATCTCGCCGGCGCGGACCGGATCGAGGGCTGCCTCTTTGGCAATGGCGAGCGCACCGGGAATGTCTGCCTGGTCACTCTGGGCATGAACCTCTACTCCCAGGGCATCGACCCGCAGATCGACTTCTCCGA
>CAKZIH010000354.1 GCA_936931335.1 uncultured Nostocoides sp.
CCGCGGTCTCCCGGCTGGCCGCGACGCGCGTCGAGCATGCCGGCGCCGGGGGCCCGGTTGCTGTCTTGCCCAACGGAATCGACGTGGCGCGCTGGCGTTCCGGTGCCGGTGGCGGTGCCGGTGCCGGCGTCGGTACCGATGACATGGGTCCGGCCACGGCCGAAGCTGCCGCACCGGATTCCGGTCGGGTGCCGATCCTCAGCGCCTTGCGCTTTGCCCCGCGCAAACGGGTGCGCCCCCTGCTGGGCATGCTGCGGCAGGTCGAGGCGGTCGCCCCGGGGCGGGTGGCGGCGACGGCATACGGCGACGGGCCCCTGCTCGGGCTGGCCCGCGCGCTCACCCGTGGCCAGCGCGACTGGCTGGACCTGCCCGGCCGGGTGCCGCGGGGGCGGTTGGTGACGGCATACGCCGGGGACGGGATCTATCTCGCGCCGGCCCGGATGGAGGCCTTCGGGATCGCCGCCCTGGAGGCGCGGACCGCCGGCCTGCCCGTGGTCGCGCTGCGCGACTCCGGGGTCGCCGATTTCATCACCGACGGGGTGCATGGTCTGCTCGCGGACAATGACGCCGGTCTGGTCGCGGCGGTCGGCCGGTTGGTCGCCGATCCTGTTCTGCGACACCGTATTCGCGATCACAACCGAACCACTCCACCGCGGCAGACCTGGCCGGCAGTCCTCGGCCAGGTCCTCGCGGAATATCGCCGAGCAGGAGCGCGCCCATGAGCACGATCGTCGTCCACGGCATCACCCTCGCCGGCACCCGGGTCGCCGAGTTCGTGCTCGCGCACGGGGCCGACCCGGCCACTGAGTTGGCCACCATGGGCTGGCAGTCCGTGGGAGTGCAGGAGGCCTATGCCACGGCCGAGCACACCGTGGTGGCGCTGACCGTGGTCGCCGACCTGGGCGCGGATGCCGGGCATGCGACCTGGCAGCCGGTGGCCGTCGCGGAGCAGCTGCCCGATGGGGTGGAACCCGTTGTGCGGCAACGACTCGGCGCCTATGCCATGGTCGCTCGCGAGGGCCGGATCCTGGGCACGCAACTCGCCGCCGGGGTGCGCGGCGCGGGCGGCACGTGGACCTTGCCCGGCGGCGGGATTGACCCCGGCGAGGACCCGGCGACCGCCGTACGTCGCGAGACCTGGGAGGAGACCGGGCAACACCTCGGCGAAATCCACCTGGTCGATCTGCTCACCTCGCGCTGGGTCGGCCAGGCACCGGACGGGACCTGGGAGGACTACCAGGTGGTGCGCCTGATCTATGTCGGGACCGTCCCTGAACCCGACCCGCTGGTCGTCCACGACGTGGGTGGGACCACCGCCGCGGCGGCCTGGCTGAGTGTTGCGGACCTGGACGAGGTGCCCCGGGCGCCGCTGCTCACCGGGGATCGCTGGCGGACCTGGCTGGCGATCGCCGAGGGGCGCCGCCGGCACTGATGCCGACCTTGGGGCCGCTGCCGTCACTGTCGCTCGCCTCGCGGCCGCCGCGACAGTCGCGCACCCAGCCCGACCAGGGCACCGACGACGACCATGAACGCGCCGAGGCCGGCCAGCAGTGGGGCTGCCCCGATCGGGAGGACGGTTTCGGTGCCGGCCAGGTTGAGATAGGCGCTCGTCCCGGCCGTGAACAGGAGCAGGAGGGCGAGCCCGGCGGTGGCGAGCGCGGGTCCGTGCTCCGGCTCGAATGTGGTTGGGGCAGTTGGCTCTTCGGCGGGCGGCTCGGTGGGTATGTCGGGAATCTGGGTCACGGTTTCACCTCGACGATCGCCAATTCGCCCATCCCCACGTGGGCATCGACAAGGAGTTGGGCGGGGCCGGTGCCGAAGGTCCGGTCGAAGGTGACGCGCGAGCTGGGCAGATCGCTCACCGTCTTGCCGTCGAGGGTGGCCGCCCCGAGGTCGATTCGGCCCCGCACGCGCAGACGGGTGCCTTCCGGCACCCGGATCGTCAACTGCCCTATACCAAGTCGGGTAGTGATCGCCTCCGGTCCGGTGCTCGACGCCGGGAGGTGGGTGAGGTCCAGGATGGCGTCGCCCATCCCGAGCCGGTATGGCGTGGACGCGTCCGCGACCACCCAAGTCCGATCGCCCATGCCGTGGCGCAGCACCTGCAGCGGCATTGTCGAGTTAAGCGCCACCGCCAGCCCAAGACCCACACCGAGCAGGGTGGTCAGCCCGCCCCGTCGCCCGGTCAGCGCCGCGGCCAGCAGCACCACGGCCACCACGGCGAGCGCCGCGGCGAGGCCGACGGAGGTCGCGTCGCCGCGCCAATCCGCATACCGGTGCACGCTGGCAACGCCCACCCCGACGAGCAGGGCGGCGCCGGCCGTGATCAGCCCGGCCCAGAACGGTAGCCGCCGCCGGGACCCTCGCGGCTGCGCCGGTTGCGCCACTCCTGGCTCGGTGTGGACCGGATCCGTCGTGACGTCGGGAACGAGCGGGACGAGCGGGACGACCGGGACGTCGGGGAGGGCCGGGGCAGGCTCGGGGGCGAGGGTCGCCTCCGGCGTTCCCGGGCTGGCCCAGCTCGGGGGCGGCGGCGCCACGCGCTCCACCTCGCCGGCTGCCGGATCCTCGGCTACCGGGTCGCCGCCACTGGGCGGCGCGAGGTGCGGGACCGAGCGCGGCCGGATGACGTAGGTCCACACGCCATACGTGAGCAGGCCGATGACCAGCACCTTGCCCGGCCACCATAGACCCCACCCGGAGCCACTGATATCGCCGAGCAAGGTCACACCCGCAACCACGGCCGCCGCGGCGAGGCCGACCGCGGCGGCAATCGGGCCGGGACCGCCGTCGGTGACACGCCGCAGGTATGACGGGCCCTCCGCCGCGGGCAGCAGCACCCAGGCGAGGCAATAGAGCACCGCTCCGGCCCCCGTCATCAGCACGAGCACCACGGCCGCCACCCGCACGATGGCAGGGTCGATATCCCAGCGCCGCGCTAGACCACTGCAGACGCCGCCGAGCCACGAATCGCGGCTGCGGCGCACGCCATACCCCTCGACGGCGCGCATGATGCGGCCAAGGGTGTGCGCGGGTTCGGCCGCAGAAGAAGTGGAGGGCACGCTTCATCTTCTCCCCACGGCATACGGCCCCGTATGCGGTGTGGCCCTGACTCGACCCGGAGCCGGGCCTGGTTCCACCCGCCGAGTGGGGGCAGCGGGCCCGCCTTTCGGTCAGACTGGCGGGGTGAGCCAGAGCGTCGCCGTGCCGATGGGGGGTCCCGAAGCGCCCGTGCGTCGGATGACCCGTCCCACCTCGGGCCGGTGGATCGCCGGGGTCTGCGCCGGTCTCGCCGCGCACCTGGGCATCCCCGTCGCCCGGGTACGCATCGGCTTCCTGCTGCTCGCCGTCGCGGGGCCGGGGTGGATCGCCTACCCGATGTTGTGGGCGCTGACCCCGCAGTCGGACTCGCGGACCGCGCCCATCGATCCCGCCCGGTCACCCGAAGCGGCGGCGCCGGCCGGCACGAGCAGTTCCCGGGCACGGATGCCCGGCTATGTGCGCTGGCTGCTCGTGGCCGGGCTGGGGCTCTGCCTCTTCGGCGCGGCCCTCGGCGTGGCGGCGAACTCGCGCCCCCGGTTGAGCCTGCTGCTGCCCTTGCTGGCCATCGGCGCGATCGTGGTCATCGGTCTGGCGAATGCCGATGCGGTGCAACGTGATCGCTGGCTCGGGCGGCGTTCGGGCTGGCCGGCGGTGGCGCGCTTCGCGCTCGGCGCGGTCGCCATCATCATCGGCACCGTCATCGCCTTGAGCCGGGACCGGGAACTCTCTGCGGTCTCCGATATTGCCGTGGCCACGATCGTGGTGCTGCTCGGTGTGATCCTGCTGGCCGCCCCCTGGGCAATGCGGCTGTGGAGCGAGACCGGCGCGGCCAATGCCGCCCGGGCGCGCGCCGATGAGCGCGCCGATATCGCCGCCCACCTGCACGATTCGGTGCTGCAGACGCTGACCCTGATCCAACGCCAGGCCGCCGATCCGGCCCGGGTCGCCACCCTGGCCCGCATCCAAGAGCGCGAACTGCGCAGCTACCTGTATGGCGGGGCCACCGACGACGAGACCACGCTCTCCGGGGCCATCCGGGCCGTGGTCGACGAACTCGAGTTGCAGCACGGCATCCCGATCGACGTCGTGGTCTCGGGCGAGGCCGAGCGCGACGAGCGGGTCGCCGCGCTGGTGCGCGCCATGCGCGAGGCCCTGCTCAATGCGGTGCGCCACGGCGCGCCGCCCGTGGCGCTCTATGCCGAGGCCGGTCCCGAGGGGATCGAGGCCTTCGTGCGCGACCACGGTCGCGGACTGAACCTGGACGCCATACCTGCGGACCGGCTCGGGGTCCGGGAGTCGATCATGGGCCGTATGCAGCGCGTCGGCGGCTCGGCCACGGTCCGCGACCGGGATCCCGGCACCGAATGGACCCTGACCCTGCCCCCCATCCCCGAACCCGGAGGTCGTTGATGTCCACCCCTAGCCCCGCCACCCCCGTCCGCGTGGTGATCATCGACGATCACGCGATGGTGCGCACCGGTGTCAAAGCCGAGCTCTCCGCGGTCGCCGCGGGCGCCCTGGAGTTCGTCGGCGAGGCCAGCGATGTGGACGCCGGCATCCGCGTGGTCAAGGAGCTACAGCCCGATGTGGTGCTGCTCGATGTCCACCTGCCGGGTGGCAATGGGCGCGGTGGGGTCGACGTGCTGCACGGCTGCGTCGCTCAGGAATCCTTGTCCGGCAAGCCGATTCGCTTCCTGGCCCTGTCGGTTTCCGATGCCGCCGAGGATGTCATCGCGGTGATCCGCGCCGGTGCCCGCGGCTATGTCACCAAGTCGATCTCCGGCATCGACCTGGCCACCGCGGTACGCCGGGTGTCCGATGGGGATGCGGTCTTCTCCCCGCGGCTGGCGGGTTTTGTCCTGGACGCCTTCGGGGCGGCGGCGGGGGAGATCGCCACCGTGGACGAGGAACTCGACCGGCTCTCCCAGCGCGAGCGCGAGGTCATGCGGCTGATCGCGCGCGGCTACCAATACAAGGAAGTCGCCAAGGAACTCTTCATCTCGATCAAGACCGTGGAAACCCATGTCTCCTCGGTCCTGCGCAAACTACAGCTCTCCTCCCGTCACGAGCTGACCTCGTGGGCGATGGGCCGCAAGCTGGTCTGAGCCGTCAGGGTTCGGCGGCGACGCCGTTCCCCGCCGTGGTGCGGGGTCCGGTGTGGTGGTGCGGGGTCCGGTGTGGTGGTGCGGAGTTCCGTGTTGTCGTGCGGGGTTAGCCGTGGTCGTGCGGGGGTATAGCCCCGCACGACGAGCCTGTTCCCCGCACGACCAGCCCGTTTCCCGCACGACCAGCCCGTTTCCCGCACGACATACCGGGGCGGGGGAGTGCGGGGCGCGGCATACGGGCACGTAGGGTGGCCGGTCGTGGACATCCTGACAAATGTGCTGGTGCTGACGCACCTGATCGGTATGGCGTGCATCGTCGGCGGCTGGATCAGCTTGCGGGCCCGGCGGGTCGAGTCCGGTATGGGGCTGTCCGTCGTCGTATGGGGTGCTCGCCTGCAGATCCTCACCGGGCTGGCGCTGGTGGGCATCCACGAGTCGCAGGGCAACCCGCTCAACCACGCCAAGGTCGCCGTCAAGCTCCTCATCGCGCTGGGCTGCGCGGCCGCGGCGGAGATGGCCGCCGCCAAGGCGCGCAAGGGCTCCGGCGACAGCAACCTCCTCGACTATGCCGGCGCTCTCGGCATCCTGAACACCGCGGTCGCCGCGCTCTGGGAGACCGCCACCGTCGACGCCCCCTGACCCCAGCCCTTGCCCCGAGCGTGCCAGGCATTCGCCCCGGTCAGGGGATGAGCAGCAGTTTGCCCGTGGTCGCCCGTCCCTCGAGCGCCCGGTATGCCGCGGCCGCCTCCGCCAACGGCCAGGTGCCCCCGATCTCGACCTCCAGCGAACCGTCCGCGACGGCGCCGAGGATCTCGCCCGCCCGCCACCCGAGCTCGCGACGATCCTGCGTGTAGTGCGCGAGGGTGGGGCGGGTGAGGAAGAGCGAACCGGCCGGGTTCAGCCGCTGCACATCGAAGGGCGGCACCTGCCCGCTCGCCGCACCGAAGAGCGCCAGCGTCCCCCGCGTCCGCAGGCTGGCCAGGGAGGCCTCGAAGGTGTCCTTGCCGACCCCGTCGTAGGCCACGTGGACACCCGCGCCGCCGGTTGCCTCCCGCACCGCCGCGGCCAGGTCGTCGACCTGGCGGTAGTCGATGAGCTCGGCGGCCCCAAGGCGTTCGGCGATGGCCAGCTTCTCCGCGCTGCCGGCCGTGGCGATCACCCGCCCACCCTTGGCCCGGATGAGCTGCACGAGCAGTTGCCCGACGCCGCCCGCGGCGGCATGCACCAGGCAGTCGTCGCCGGGCTGCACGGCATACGTGGAGTTGACCAAGTAGTGCGCGGTCATCCCCTGCAGCATCGCGGCCGCAGCGAGCTTGAGGTCGAGGCCATCGGGGACGGCCACCAGCTTGTCCGCCGGCAGATTGACCAGCGTGGCCGCGCTTGCGGGCAGTGAGGCCCAGGCGACCCGATCGCCTACGGACAGTGCGCTATCGGGGCCGACGGCGACGACCTCACCGGCGCCCTCCGAGCCCAGGGTGAAGGGTGTGGGGATGGGATAGATCCCCTCCCGCTGGTAGACATCGATGAAGTTGACGCCGGCCGCAGCCACCCGCACCTGCACCTGGCCGGCCTGCGGGTCAGCCAGCTCGATCTCCTCGACCGCCAGGACCTCGGGGCCACCGTTCTCGCGTACGCGCAGCGCGCTCGTCGTCGTCATGCCCGACAGCCTGCCAGGCACCCGGCTCGGATGCGTCCGGGATCGCCTAGCGGCGTCCGACCGACGCGGCGCCGTCGTCGTGCCGGACATGGGGAATGTCGGTGGCCCCACGTAGGCTGGACAGCCTGATGAGCACCCTTTTCGATGCCGCCCCCGAGTGGTCCGGCGGCGATGTCGACGCCGCCGGCATACCGACCTGGGCGATGACCCAGGAGGGGCCTGCGCGCGCCCATACCGGTGCGGATCGCGCCGCCGCGTCCGAGCGCGCTGACGCGCGCCGGGCACCATCAGTTCCACGCCGGGCCAATGACCCCGAGGCGCTGCTGTCCGCCCTCAACCCGCAGCAGCGGGAGGCGGTGACCCACGAGGGTCCGCCGCTGCTCATCGTCGCGGGGGCGGGTTCGGGCAAGACCCGGGTGTTGGCCCACCGCATCGCCTACCTGCTTGAGCACCGCGGGGTCCAGCCCGGTCAGGTGCTGGCGATCACTTTCACCAACAAGGCCGCCGCCGAGATGCGCGAGCGCGTCGAGGGGCTCATCGGCCCCCGGTCCAAGGCGATGTGGGTGATGACCTTCCACTCCGCGTGCGTGCGGATCCTGCGGCGCGAGGCGGGCAAGGTCGGTCTGCGGTCCAATTTCTCCATCTATGACGCGGCGGACAGTCAGCGGCTGATGGCCCTGGTGCTGCGCGATATGGACCTGGACCCCAAGCGTTACAACCCGCGCTCCTTCGGCCACCAGATTAGCAACCTCAAGAACGAGCTGGTCGACGAGGAGACCTACGCCGCCCGGGTGGGCAATGAGGAGACCGGGACCCAGCAGGAGCGGCTGGTTGCGGACGCTTACACGGCATACCAGCGGCGGCTGCGGCAGGCGAATGCGCTGGACTTCGACGACCTGATCATGACCACGGTCAACATCTTGCAGGCCTTCCCCGATGTGGCCGAGCATTACCGTCGCCGCTTCCGGCACCTGCTGGTCGACGAATATCAGGACACCAACCACGCCCAATATGTGCTGGTCCGCGAGCTCGTCGGCGGCGCGGGGGCGACCGGTCGCACCCCGGACAGCGATAACGGTGAGCCGCGGGTGCCGCCCGCCGAGCTGGTCGTTGTCGGGGACGCCGATCAGTCGATCTATGCCTTCCGCGGCGCGACGATCCGCAATATCGAGGAGTTCGAGGAGGACTATCCGCAGGCGCGGGTGATCCTGCTGGAGCAGAACTATCGCTCGACGCAGACCATCCTCAAGGCCGCGAATGCGGTGATCGCCGGCAACTCCAGCCGCCGGGAAAAGAATCTCTGGTCCGAGGCCGGCGATGGCGCGCCCATTCACGGGTATGTCGGCGACTCTGAGCACGACGAGGCGGCCTTCGTCGCCAAGCGCATCGACAGCCTCAGTGACGAGCACGGCGTGCAACCCAAGGATGTCGCGGTCTTCTATCGCACCAATGCCCAGTCGCGGGCGATCGAAGAGGTGTTCGTCCGGGTCGGGCTGCCCTACAAGGTGGTCGGGGGGACGCGCTTTTATGAGCGCAAGGAGATCAAGGACGCGCTGGCCTATCTGCGCGTGCTGGCCAACCCGCAGGACACGATCAACCTGCGCCGGATCCTCAATGTGCCCAAGCGGGGGATCGGCGATCGTGCCGAGGCGTGTGTGGCCGCGCTCGCCGAACGCGAACGGATCCCGTTTGTCGCCGCGCTGGGCCGGGCCGCCGATGCCCCGGGCATCGCCACCCGGTCGGTGACTGCGATCGAGGGGTTCACCCGGCTGCTGGAGGGGCTGCGCGAGGTCAAGGACGCCGAGTCCGGGGTCGCCGACCTGCTGGAGGCGGTGCTCGAACGCTCCGGTTATGTCGCGGAGTTGCGCGCCAGCCACGACCCGCAGGACGAGACCCGCCTCGAGAATCTGCGCGAAATCATCACTGTGGCAAAGGAATTCGACGAGGTCCGAGTGGAGACCGGCGAGGTCATCTCGCTCGACGACTTCCTTGAACAGGTCTCGCTGGTGGCCGATGCCGACGAGATCCCGGACGCCGAGGATGCCGGCGGCGTGGTCACGCTGATGACCCTGCATACGGCCAAGGGGCTGGAGTTCCCGGTCGTCTTCCTCACCGGTATGGAGGATGGCACCTTCCCCCACCTGCGCAGCCTGGGTGACCCGGTGGAGTTGGAGGAGGAGCGTCGTCTGGCGTATGTCGGGATCACCCGCGCCCGGGAGCGCCTGCACGTCTCGCGCGCCACGGTGCGCTCGGCCTGGGGATCGCCGCAGTACAACCCGGCCTCGCGCTTCCTGGACGAGATCCCGGCGGAACTCGTGGACTGGGAGCGCCTCGGCGACGGCCCCTCCCGCGGCACCCGGGCGCCTTCACTCGCGCGGTTGGCTGCTCGGCCGGGGGTGAAGTCCCCCGGCACCCGCCCGCTGCTCGCGCTCAAGGTCGGCGACCGCGTCAGCCACGACTCCTTCGGCCTCGGCTCGGTGATCCGCCTGGAGGGCTCCGGCGACCGCACCCAGGTCCACGTGGACTTCGGCGACTCCGGCGTCAAGCGCCTGCTGCTGCGCTACGCCCCTCTCGAGAAGCTCTAACCCGCCAGCGGCCAGGCCCGGGGAACGTCAGAACTTGACGTGACGGGCGGTGAGCCAGGGCTTGGGGTCGATGGGGTCGCCGCCCTCGGGGTGGATCTCCAGGTGCAGGTGGGGGCCGGTGGAGTGGCCGGTGTTGCCGGACTTGCCGACATAGGTGCCGGGGGCGACGTGCTGACCGGCCTTCACCGCGAGCTCAGACATATGCGCGAAGTACGAAATGGTGCCGTCCCAGTAGCGGATCTCGACCTTCTGGCCGTACCCGCCGGCCCACTCGGCCTTGGTGACCACACCGGTGGACATGGCGCGCAGGGGAGTGCCCACGACCGCGCCGAAGTCCAGGCCGGCGTGCAGGCAGATCGGAAGAGCGTCGTGTAGGGAAAGAGTGTAGATCTCG
>CAKZIH010000355.1 GCA_936931335.1 uncultured Nostocoides sp.
TATTCGATCGGCACCTCGCTGGTCTACGCCGCCTTCGCCTGGAGCCAGGCCGAGGCCGCCCGCGCGGCATTCCTGGAGGCGGCCCAGCGCCATGGTGTAGCCGTCGCCCTGGTCAGCGACGACGACTCCATCATCCGACCGGAGTAAGCGGCTGCCCTGGCGGCGTTGGCCGGCGCATCCCGCCGCAGGCAATGGGGTACCCGTGATCACCTGCCATAAGGACTAACCGGCGTGGCGCCATACCGGAACAAATGCGACCTCTGGGACGCTAGGGACAGATGAGCGGGGCATGGTGGCCCCGCCCGAGTGCGTCCTGGGAGGACACAGACAATGGCGAGCAACCCGGTCTTCGACCGGATCGAGCGCGACGCGAAGCAGGGATATGCCGGCTTCGACGGTTCGCGAAACTCCGGCTCCGTGCAGCCCTATCCGGGCCAGCAGGGGTGGACCCCCACCCCCGATCACCTGCAGGACATGTACCAGCGGCCCGCCGCGGGTCCGGTGCAGACCGGTCGGGTGACGATGGACGACGTCGTCATGAAGACGCTCACCCTCTTTGGCATCGTGCTCGCGGGCGCGGCCTTCGGATGGATCGTCAGCGACCGCAACCCGGCGCTGGGCCAGATGTTCTGGCTCGGCGGGATGATCGGCACCCTCATCTTGGGCCTCGTCATCGCCTTCAAGAAGACCGTCAGCGTCCCGCTGATCCTGGGGTATGCGGCTCTCGAAGGTCTCTTCGTCGGCGCGGTCAGCAATTTCTTCAACGACTTCTACGGCGAGGGCCTGGTCACCACCGCGGTCGTCGCCACGCTGGCCACCTTCGCCGGCATGTTCTTGGCCTACAAGAGCGGCCTGATCAAGGTCACCAGTAAGTTCCGTCGCATCGTGACCCTGGCGATCTTCGGCTACGCGATCTTCGCGGTGGTCAACTTCATCTTCGCGATGGTCTCCGACACCCCCTTCGGTTTCGGGGGCACCGGCGGCCTGGGCATCGCGATCTCCCTCTTCGCGGTCGGCCTGGCCTCGCTCTCGCTGGCCCTCGACTTCGACTCCATCGACCAGGCGATCCGCAGTGGCGCCCCGCAGCAGTACTCCTGGCTGCTGGCGCACGGCGTCATCGTCACCTTGGTCTGGCTCTACATCGAGTTCCTGCGCCTGCTCGCCCGGATGCGGGATTGATCGAGCACGACGCGTCATCGGCGCCGGGTTCCCGCGGTATGCGGGGGCCCGGCGCCGGCGTTTTCGCGCTCCCGGAAGCGGTGGAGATCGAGCTCACCCGCATTGAGCGGCGCTGGGCGCAACTGCCGCTGGAGCGCGCTCGGGGTCACCTCGCCCAGGTGCACGAGCTCGCCAGTACGTATGCCGCCCGCACCCACCCCGGCGACGCCCTGCCGCTCCTGGGTGCAGGGGCGGCCGCCGCCCAATTGCGGGTGGTGGTCTATGACGTCCTAGGCGCCGGGCTGATCGCGCCCGAGCAGGTGGTTACCCAGTTGTCCGGATTACGGCGCGCCCTGGGCTGAGGCCACGGCCGGGCCCGAATCCGCCGCGCGGGTGGAGTCCGAGCCGGCTCGTTGCGGATTGGGCTCCTCGGATTCCGTCGCCTGCGAGGCCGGTTCATTGGCCGCACCTGCGCCCGGCCCCGCGGGCGGAGCGGGCCGCCGGCGCAGGAAGACCGCCCAGCGACCGCGCGGGCCGCGGGATTCCCCGGCCAGGTCCGTCCCGCTCACCTCGGTACCGGGATCGCGTACCGCTTCGCTCGCGGCCACCGCGACCGGCTCGACGCCCTCGCCACGCACCGGCTCGGGCCGGCGGTCGTGGGCCTCACCGATGGTGGCGACGCCGAGCGCCGCGCATACCGTCGGCAAGAGCACCGCGCCCACCCGCGCATAGCCGGCGGGTGAGGGGTGGAAGCGGTCGACGCTGAAGAGTTCCTCGGGGGAGGCGCTGAACTCCGGCCCGAGCAGGTCACCGAGGGAGACCGTGCGCCCGCCGGCTTCCACCACGGCGACGGTCTGGGCGGCCGCCAGGTCGCGGCTCCACCGGCGCAGCAGGTGCTTGAGCGGCACCGGGATCGGCTGGACCGTCCCCAGGTCGGGGCAGGTGCCGACGACGACCTCCACGCCCATCCCGCGCAGGCGGGTGACCACGACCTCCAGGTGCCGCACCGCCGTGCTGCGGTCGATCCGGTGGGTCACGTCATTGGCGCCGACGAGGATGAGCACGAGGTCGGGCCGGTCCACGCGGTCCAGCGCATTGGCCAATTGCCGCTCCAGGTCACCGGATTCGGCGCCGATGACCGCCTCATTCGTCAGTTGCACAGGCCGGCCCGAGAGCGCGGCCAGGCCGGCGCAAACGATCCCGCCCACGGTCTCCGAGCCGCTGTCCGCGCCCATACCGGCGGCGGACGAATCCCCGAGCACCACGATCTCGATCGGGGTGCCGCGACCCGCGCCATACCGGCCGTCGTCCTCGGGTGCCCCCTCGAACGGCCGGCCGACGATCTTGCGGGCGATCCGCGCCTCGACCTTGATTAGTCCATAGCCCAGTGCGCCCACGGCGCCGGCGGTCGCCGCCAGGCCCCCGCCCCCGTATGCCGCGGTCGCCGCGATCTTGCGCGCGCGTCGTGCCCGTCCCATTCCGCCCCCTTGATTGGCTGCTCTGACCCGCCCCCGCGGGCGCAGAATGCCGATCCTGCCGCCGTCGCGGGGCCATTGCGGGTACCGGAGGTGAACGGCTATCGAATCGCAACAATTCCGACGCGCCGGTACCCCCCGTCATCTTGGGGGCCGCAACCACTACCCTCCCCCTTGTGACCGGGGTGTTCGAGGACTATTCGCCGCCTGGGCACGCCTATGACGAGATGTTCGATGCGGACAACCAGGTGCGGGCGCCGTATCACGCGGTGTACCGGCGGATGGAGGCGATGAGCCCCGACGAGATCCGGGCTCGCGCGGACTATCTCGCCGCTTCCTATGTGGACCAGGGCGTCACCTTCGACATCGGCGGCGTGGAGCGGCCCTTCCCGCTGGACCTGATCCCGCGGATCATCTCCGGTGACGAATGGTCGGTGGTGGAACGCGGCGTCGCCCAGCGGGTACGCACCCTGGAAGCCTTCCTCGACGACATCTATGGCGCGGGCGCGGTCTTCACCGACGGGGTGATCCCGCGCAGCGTGGTGACCTCCAGCCCGCACTTCCACCGGGTGGTCGCCGGGGTCATCCCGCCCAATGGCGTGCGCGTGCACGTCTCCGGCATCGACCTGGTCCGCGACGCCGAGGGCACCTTCCGGGTGCTCGAAGACAACGCCCGGATCCCGTCCGGGGTTTCTTATGTGCTGACCAATCGCCGCTCCAGCGCCACCGCGCTGCCGGAGGTGCTCAGCTCCCACCGCATCCACCCGGTCGATCCCTATCCGCAGCAGTTGCTGGCCGCGCTGCGGGCCAGCGCCCCGCCCGGGATCGCCAACCCCACCGTGGTGGTGCTCACCCCCGGGGTCTATAACTCCGCCTACTTCGAGCACGCGCTGCTCGCCCGGCTCATGGGCTGTCACCTGGTCGAGGGCCGAGACCTGGTATGCCAGTCCGGCCGCGTCGCGCTGCGCACCACCCACGGTCTGGTCCCCGTGCACGTCATCTACCGCCGGGTCGATGACGAATTCCTGGACCCGGTGTATTTCCGTCAGGACTCGCTGCTGGGTTCCGCGGGCCTGGTCAACGCGGTGCGCGCCGGGAATGTGACGATCGCCAATGCCGTCGGCAATGGCGTCTCCGACGACAAGCTCGTCTACACCTATCTGCCCGACCTGGTGCGTTACTACCTGCACGAAGATCCGATCCTGCCCAATGTGGACACCTGGCGGATGGCCGATCCCGCCCACCGCGAGGAGGTGCTGGACCGGATGGGGGAGCTGGTGCTCAAACCGGTCGACGGCTCCGGCGGCAAGGGCATCCTCATCGGACCGCAGGCCACCCAGGAGGAGATCGACGCCATGCGGGCCCGGGTGATCGAGGACCCGCGCGGCTGGATCGCCCAGCCGGTGGTCCAGTTGTCCACCGTGCCCACCCTGGCCGACGGCTCCCCGGCGCCGCGGCACGTAGACCTGCGCCCGTTCGCGGTCAACAACAGCGGCGACGTATGGGTGCTCCCCGGCGGCCTGACCCGGGTCGCCCTCGGCGAGGGCGAACTCATCGTCAACTCCTCGCGCGGCGGCGGGTCCAAGGACACCTGGGTGATGTCGGGCAGCGGCTTCGCTCCCGGTGAGGAACTGCCGCCCCCGCCCCTGCGCCCGCGCCTGACGATCCCGCCGGTGGCCCAGTCGGTGGTCAGCGACAACGAACCCAAGGATCAGCAACAGCAGCAACAACAACAGCAGGCGCGGCATACCGGGGCGGCGGGCGTCACACTTGCACACGCAAACGGGGAGAGCTCATGCTGAGCCGGATCGCCGAGGCGCTCTTTTGGATCGGCCGCTATATCGAGCGGGCCGAGGACACCGCCCGGCTGCTCGATGTTCACCTGCAATTGCTCGTCGAGGACCCGATCGTCGACGCCGGTGCCCAGGTCGACGGGCTGCTGGCGATCATGGGGGTCGCCGCGGCGCCGGAGGATCCCCGCAACTTCGAGACGGTGCTGCGCATCCTCGCTCACGACGAGCAGTCGCCCTGTTCCATCGTCGCCTCGATCGACGGGGCGCGCGAGTCCGCCCGCCGCTCCCGGGAGACGGTGTCCACCGAGCTCTGGGAGGCCATCAACACCACCTGGCTGACCATGCATTCGGGGCAACTGCAGCGGTTGCGCCCCCGGGCGGCCTTCAAGTTCGTCCGGGAGCGCTGCGCGGTGATCACCGGCATCGCCGACGGCACGATGAGCCACGACCAGGGCTGGCAGTTCCTCATCCTGGGCCGCAGCCTGGAACGGGTGGATATGACCGCCCGGATGATCACCTCGGCGGCGGTCACCGCGACCTCGGACCGCGCCTGGACCACCACGCTGCGGGCCACCGGCGCCCATCACGCCTTCACCCGCTACTACGAGGGCGCCAATAGCGACCGGGATGCCGCGGAATTCCTTGTCCTGGACCGGCTTTTCCCGCGCTCGATCGTGCACGCGCTGACCGAGGCCGAGGAGGCCCTGGGCAATCTCGACGTGGGGGAGCGGCGCGCCGGCTTCTCCGGCGAGGCCTCCCGGATCCTCGGGCGCGCCCGCGCGGAGCTCGAATACCGCGACCTGGACCAGATCCTGGCGCACCTGCCGGACACCATGGTCGAACTGCAGAGCGTGGTCGCCCAGGCGAGTACCGCGCTGACGCAACGCTATTTCGAGGGTGCCGCGGCACTGGAGTGGCACGGAGGTGCCTGGTGACGGTCCGTCTGCGGGTGATCCACCGCACCGGTTATACCTACCCCGGCGGCGCGGTCGCCTCCTACAACGAGGCCCGGATGACTCCGGTCTCTAATACCGACCAGGACGTCGCGCATACTCGCCTGGACATCTCGCCCACCCCGTGGACCTATTCGTATGTCGATTACTGGGGCACCAAGGTCACCGCATTCGAGCTGCACGACCGGCATGAGCGACTGCAACTGATCGCCACCAGCCTGATCGAGGTCAACCGCGAGCACCATGGCGAGCGGGCCGGGGTCGACTGGAGCGAGTTGCGCTCGCAGCGCATCCTCGGCAGCGGCGGCGAACTGCTGGAGCTGACCGAACTGACCGACCCCGGGCCGGAGTTGCAGGCATATGGGGCCGAATGGGCGGCGCAGGCGGAGACCCCGCGGGAGTTCGTCGAGCGCGCGCTGAGTGACCTGCGGGCGCAGGTGAACTACCAGCCGGGGTCGACGGGCGTGCATACCCGGGCGGCGGAGGCCTGGGCGCAGCGCAGCGGCGTCTGCCAGGACATCGTCCACCTGTCCCTCGGCGTCTTGCGCTCCGCCGGGGTGCCGGCCCGGTATGTCTCGGGCTATGTGCTGCCCAAGCGGGATGCCGCGCTGGGCGAGCCGGTGCTGGGCGAGTCGCACGCCTGGCTGCAGTACTGGGACGGGGAATGGGTGCCCTTCGACCCGACGAATGGGCGTGCGCCGGACGACTTCTGCGTCGAGGTGGCCCGCGGGCGCGACTATCGCGATGTCACGCCCTTGCGGGGGATTTTCACCGGGGTGCGCACCTCCTCGATGTTTGTCGAAGTCGAGATCACCCGGCTCGGATGAGCGGCGGGGTGCCCGAGGCCGGCGTGGCCGGTGGCGCGGCTAGGGTGCCGGATATGACGTCGGTGCCCACCGTGACCCTGGAGGATGTGCTTGCCGCGCGCGAAGAGCTCGCCGGCCTGATCCGGCCCACCCCGCTGGAGTTCTCGCGGGTGCTCTCGGACAAGCTCGGGACCGACGTCTACCTCAAGTGCGAGAACCTGCAGCGCGCCGGTTCCTTCAAGATCCGCGGCGCCTATACCCGCATCGCTCGACTCACCCCGGCGCAGAAGGCGCGTGGTGTGGTGGCCGCCAGCGCCGGCAACCACGCCCAGGGGGTCGCGTTGGCCGCTACCACGCTGGGGATCCCGTCCAAGGTCTATATGCCGCTCGGTGCGGCGATGCCCAAACTGGTGGCCACCCGGGCCTATGGCGCCACCGTGGAACAGGTCGGCGCCACCCTGGATGAGTCGCTGGTCGCGGCCCGCCAGTATGCCGAGGACACCGGCGCGGTGCTCATCCATCCCTTCGACCACCCGGACATCGTGGCTGGTCAGGGCACGTGTGGGCTGGAGATCCTGGAGCAATGTCCCGATGTGCAGACCGTGGTGGTCAGCCTCGGGGGCGGCGGCCTATTGGCCGGCATCGCGACGGTGATCAAGGCCCAGCGTCCAGACGTGACCATGGTGGGGGTGCAGGCGGAGCAGGCCGCGGCATACCCCCGTTCGCTGGCGGAGGGCCGGCCGATCGCCGTGGAGCGAATGGCGACGATGGCCGACGGCATCGCCGTGGGGCTGCCTGGTGCGGTGCCCTTCGAGGTGGTGCGTACTCAGGTCGACCAGGTCGGCACGGTCTCGGAAGCCTCCCTCTCCCGCGCCATGCTGCAGACCCTGGAGCACAACAAACTCGTCGTCGAGCCCGCCGGCGCGGCCGGGGTGGCCCTGCTCAATGAGCAGCCCGAGGGCTGGACCGGGCCGGTAGTCGTGGTGCTCTCCGGCGGCAATATCGATCCGCTGCTGATGCTGCGGGTCATCCGGCACGGCATGGTCGCCGCCGGCCGCTATCTGCAGTTCCGGGTGGTCATGCCCGACCGGCCGGGCTCGCTGGCCCGGCTGATCGCCGACTGCGCGGCGGTCGACGGCAATGTCATCGAGATCGAGCACACCCGGTATGAGGCCAACCTCATGGTCGACGAGGTCGACATCTTCGTGCAGTTGGAGACCAAGGGCCCCGAGCACTGCGCATTGGTGCTGAACTCGTTGCGCGAGAAGGGGTATTCGCTCCAGCTGTCCGATGCCGGCGAGGGGCCGACTCAGCCGGTGTAGGGCTTGGCGCCGGTGATGGTGACCTCGATGGACTTGCCATTGGGCGCGGTATAGCTGGTGGTGTCGCCGACCTTGAGGCCATTGATGGCCGAGCCCAGCGGGGAGGCCTCGGAGAAGACCTGCAGCGAACCGTCGGCGATCTCGCGCGAACCGAGCAGGAAGGTCTCCTCATCGCCGAAAAGCTCGACGGTGACGAGCATCCCGGGCTCGACGACCCCGTCATCGGGCGGGGTCTCGCCGATGGTGGCGTTCGCCAGCAACTGGGTCAGCTGGCGCACGCGCAACTCGAGCTTGCCCTGCTCCTCGCGGGCGGCGTGGTAGCCGCCATTCTCCTTGAGGTCGCCCTCGGCGCGGGCCGCCTCGATGCGGGCGATGACTTCCTGGCGCCGGGGGCCCTTGAGGTCCTCGAGCTCGGCGGTGAGGCGGTCAAAGGCCTCCTGGGTCAGGTAGGTGCCCGTCGGCTGCTCGCTCACGGTGATGCACTCCTTGGTAATCCGGGTAACTAGCGCGAAGGGTCTGGAACCGCGGATGCGGTCCAGACCCGGAAAGAACAGAAGCTTACAGGACCGGCTCCGCCGAGGGATTTTGTGTGCACAACCGGCGGTGGTGCTTAGGCCGGGCGGCAGGTGTCCACCACGCCGGTGACCGCGAGCGCGACGGTGCGCACGGTGTCGGCGCGCACCACATTCGTCTCCGGCCCGGCAGGAATATGCACATCCAGCAGACCCACCGCCCCGTATCGGGCGTCCATCGCCTTGATCGTGCAGTCCACCGCGGTGTTGGCCGGACGCTGGACGCCATAGGCGACCTCTACCGCGGTGTTGTCCCGCACGGCATACGAACTGGTCTGATAGGTCACCCGGCCGACGCTCGCGGACAGACCAAACCAGGTCACCAGCGCGATCATCGCCCCGATGCCGAGGACCCCGATGACCCACCAGCGGCGGGGGATCGGACGACGCGGGGCGTCGTCGAACTCTTCCTCGTCGTGGTCGAGGTACGCGGCGGGTGAGGACATGATGGCCGTTCCGTGTGCGTGCGGGCATCCGCGGGTCGAGCGGTGCCAGAATGTCTATCGATCATGTCATCTACGAATCCCACTTCCACAGCCCAGGGGCTGCGCCTCATGTGCGTGCACGCCCACCCCGACGACGAGTCCAGCAAGGGCGCGGCGACGATGGCCAAGTACGTCGACTCCGGCGTTGAGGTCTTGGTCGTCTCCTGCACCGGCGGCGAGCGCGGCGACGTGCTCAACCCGAATCTGAAGGACGACCCGGAGATCCAGCGCGATCTGGTCGGCGCCCGGCGCCGCGAGATGGCCCGCGCCCAGGAGATCCTCGGGGTCGACCATCACTGGCTCGGTTTTGTCGATTCCGGTCTGCCCGAAGGCGATCCGCTGCCCCCGCTGCCGCAGGGGTGCTTCGCGCTGGAGCCCATCGAGGTGACCAGCGAAGCGCTGGTGCGCGAGATCCGGCGCTTCCGGCCGCATGTGGTCACCACCTACGACGAGAACGGTGGCTACCCCCACCCGGACCACATCATGTGTCACAACGTGACGGTGGCCGCCTTCACCGCGGCGGGTGACCCCGAGGCCTTCCCCGGGGCGGGCGAGCCCTGGCAGCCGCTCAAGCTCTATTACAACGGCGGCTTCACCAAGAGCCGGATCCAGACCATCCACGACGGGTTGCTCGAGCGGGGCCAGGAGAGCCCGTATGCCGAGTGGCTGGCCAGCTGGGACCGGGTGGATCGCGAGATCAGCACGCGCATCCACGTCGCCGATTGGTTCGAGCGCCGCGACCAGGCGCTGCTCGCGCACGCCACCCAGGTCGACCCGGATGGCTTCTTCTTCGCGGTCAAGCGCGACCTGCTCGCCGAGATCTGGCCGTATGACGAGTACGAGATCGCCGCGTCCTATGTGCCGGTGCCGCAGGACGAGGACGATCTCTTCGCCGGGATCCCCGATGTGGCCGCTGCCGACGCCCTGGCGCTCGCCCCGGGTGAACTGCTGCTCGACCGGCGTACCGTCCGGGTGAGCGCATGAGGTCGTGGGTGGCGGCGTGGCCGGCCGCGGAGCCGGTGGATCCGACCAAGGCATCCAGCGGATTCCTCGGGTTCGTCGTCTTCTTCCTCTTGGCCGCGGCCATCTGGTTCATCGGGCGCAATCTCACCGGCCGCCTGCGCCGGATGAACCTCGCGCAGGCGGAGTGGGAAGCGCAGCAGACCGCCGCGCGCGACGCCGCGGTGGAGGGCGCCGCGGCGGGGGGAG
>CAKZIH010000356.1 GCA_936931335.1 uncultured Nostocoides sp.
GGTCTGGAGTCGGGCGCCGACGACTACATCCTCAAGCCCTTCAAGCCGGTCGAACTCATTGCCCGGGTGCGCGCGCGGCTGCGCCGCACCGATGAGGCCGAACCCGAGCGCCTGGAGATCGGGGATCTGGCCATCGATGTGGCCGGCCACTCGGTCACCCGCGACGGTCGCCCCATCGCGCTCACGCCGCTGGAGTTCGACCTGCTGGTCGCCCTGGCCCGCAAACCCTGGCAGGTGTACACCCGCGAGGTGCTCTTGGAGCAGGTATGGGGTTACCGGCACGCCGGCGATACCCGCCTGGTCAATGTGCACGTGCAGCGTCTGCGCAGCAAGATCGAGCACGATCCGGAGGACCCCAAGATCGTGGTCACCGTGCGCGGGGTCGGCTACAAGGCCGGCACGGGGTGAGCCCCGGCGGGAGGCACTGAGGCGTGGCCGGGTTGCTGCGCCGGCTGATCGGACCGTGGCGGCGTTCGCTGCAGTTGCGGGTGGTCAGCATCGCTCTGCTGCTCGGGGCGCTCGCGGTCAGCGCGGTCGGCTTCTTCCTCTTCACCCGGTTCGCCGACGGCCTGACCGCCGACCGGGTGGAAACCAGCCGCAATGATGCTGCGGTGCTCGCGGCCCGGGCCCAGGGCACGCTCGATCAGACCGACGCCACCGGCAACGAGGCGGAGATCAACAACAGCGTCCGCGGGATCATCGCCCAGCTCATTCCCAGCGAATCCACCGACCGCTATGTCGTCCTCACCCGTGCGCTCGGCAATGACAACGCCGTGGTCCTGGACACCGTCCTCAGCGGTGGGCTGCGCAGTTCCCCGGTCCCGGTGAGCGTCGCCCAGGCACTGGACGCCGACAGCTCGCGGCAGCAGACCACGGTCATCAACCTGGATCGCAGCCGGCTGGTGAGCGAGCCGGCGCCGGCCACGTGGACCCGACCCGACATACCGGCCGTGGTCGTCGGTCAGCAGATCCAGGTGCCCACGGCCGGCGCCTACAACCTGTCCTTCATCTATCCGATGGATCGCGAGCAGGCCACCCTCGACCTGATCCAGCGGCTGTTCGGCCTCGGCGGGCTCAGCCTGGTCACCCTACTCGCCGCGATCGCCTGGTTGGTGACCCGGATGGTGGTCGCCCCGGTCCGCCGGGCCTCCGAGGTCGCTGAGCGTTTGACGACCGGGCACCTGAACGAGCGGATGAGTGCCGGTGGCGCCGACGACCTGGCCATCCTCGCTCGCTCCTTCAACGGGATGGCCGACAATCTGCAAAGCCAGATCCGTCAGCTGGAGGACCTTTCGCAGGTCCAGCAGGTCTTCGTCTCCGACGTTTCTCACGAACTGCGCACCCCGCTGACCACCATCCGGATGGCCGCCGATGTGCTGCATGACACCCGCCACGGTATGCCCGCTCACCTCGCCCGCAGCGTCGAACTGCTCAGCGCCGAACTCGACCGCTTCGAGGCGCTGCTCGGTGACCTGCTGGAGATCAGCCGCTTCGACGCCAAGGCCGCTGCCCTCGAACTCGATTCGGTGGATCTCGGCGCGCTGGTGCAGCGGGTGGTGGCCGGGGTGAGCCCGCTGGCCGACCGGCGCGGCAGCGCACTGAGCGTGCGGGTCATGCGTGCCGAGGTGTTCGCCGAGGCCGACGCCCGCCGGGTGGAACGTATCGTGCGCAATCTCGTGGTCAACGCCATCGAGCACGGCGAGGGCCGGCCCATTCAGATCTCGGTGGCGCAGAACGCATCTGCCGCGGCCATCGCGGTCCAGGACGGCGGGGTGGGGCTGCGTCCGGGGGAGGCGCTGCTGGTGTTCAACCGGTTCTGGCGGGCCGATCCGGCTCGCGCCCGGACCACGGGCGGCACCGGACTGGGCCTGGCCATCTCCCTGGAGGATGCGCGCCTGCACGACGGCCGGCTGGAGGCCTGGGGCGAGCCGGGGCGCGGCTCGGTCTTCCGGCTCACCCTGCCCCGGGTCGCCGGCCTGCCGATCCAGGAGAGCCCCTTGCCGCTGATTCCGCCGGATCGGCGCGAGGAGACCACCCGGTTGCGCCCGGTCCGGTTGACGGCGGGTCCGACATGAGCCCCACGCGCACAATTCCCTGCCACGCGCGATACCGCCCGGCCAGTATGGCGCGGGCCGCCCTGGCCAGCGTGGTGACCGTGCTACTGGCCGCCGGCTGCGTCGGCTTGCACCCCGATCCGCGCGTGAAGCCAGGCCTGGAGGTCAACGCCACCGGCTCGGAGCCGGTGAACTATCTGCCGCCCGGCCCCCAGCCGTCCTCCTCGGCCGAAGCCGTGCTGCGCGGCTTCACCCGGGCGGCGGGTTATCCGGGGGAGGGGGCCACCACGGTGGCCAAGGAATACCTCGCCCCCGAACTGGCCGGCCGATGGAACCCGGAGACCGCGATCCTGGTGCTGGCCAAGGATCCGACGCTGCGCCGGATCGCCGCCGATCGCTATCAGCTCACCGGGACGCCGCTGGCCCGGCTCGACGCGGACGGCCGGTTGACGCCCACCCCCGACGCCGAACCCGTCACCGCAGACCTGACCCTGGCGCAGATCGGCGGCCGGTGGCGGATCACTAGCCTGCCGGCCGACTTCGGGCGCTGGGTCACCGAGGCTGGGTTCGCCCAGCTCACCCGCCAGGTGGCGGTCTACTACCTCTCCGCGGACGGTGAGGACCTCATCCCCGACCTGCGGTATGTGGTGGCCGACCGGATGGCGACCCGCGTGGCCCGGCTGCAACTCGGGGAACTGCCCGGCTATCTGGCCGGGGCCGCCCGCACCGCCACCGGGGGCGGCATACATCTGGCGGTGGACTCGGTGCCGGTAGACGGCGGGGTGGCCACGGTGGACCTCGCCGCAGGCGGGGTCAGCAATGACCCGGCGGTGCGCCGCGCGATCTGGGGGCAACTGGTCGCCAGCCTGACCCGGCTGGTCCCGGTGTCCGCGGTCGAGGTCACCGTGGAGGGAGCCACGCTGGACGTCCCCGGCGTGAGCGGCCCGGTCGCCTCCCTCACCGACCTCGGGTATGGCGCCCGCTCGCCCGCCCCCGCGGGGGTGCTCCCGCTGCTGCGCGCCGGGACCGGGCTCTATCCCCTGGACCCCGCCCAGATTCGGCAACCCACTGGCCTGGGCGAGATCGTCGAGCGCGGCTCCGCCTTCCCCCCGGTGCGCAAGGAGTTCGGGGATCTGGCCCTGGCGGTCACCGGTGCGGAAATCGCCGGGGTGGCCGGTGGGGAACTGGTGCGCTATCGCCAGCGCGAGATGGGTTCGGTCCCCTTCTTCGCCGATCACCTCAGCGGGCCCGCCTACGATCCCGCCGGGACACTCTGGGTGGCCGGTAGCGACGCCAAAGAACCGCGCCGTGGCCGCATCTGGGTGATCGATTCCGGAGTCTGGCCAGCGGATGAGTCGAGCGCGAAGGCCCGGGCGCTGGACGTCCCCTGGCTGACCGGCCGGCGCCCGGTGGCGATTGCGCTCGACCTGGAGGGTCACCGGATCGCGGTGCTCTCCACCGACACCCGCGGCCGAAATTCCCGCCTGGATGTGGCCGGGGTGACGCGCAGCGGCGGCCGACCGACCGGGCTGGCCGAACGGCCCCTGCAATTGGTGCCCACTCTGACCGGCCTGCGTGACCTGGTCTGGATCAGCGACCGGGAGATCGCCGTGCTCGGCCAGGCCGGCGCGGAACCCCTGCGCCCACACCTGGTGGACCTGGGCCAGCGTGATGTGCCCCTCGCTCCGGTCAAGGGCGCCCGCCGGATCAGCACCCTCGGCGGCCCCCGCGGGCTCGTGGTCACCACCGACGCGGCCGTTTGGCAGCGCGCGGGCGGCTCCTGGCTGGAACTCAAGGTGGGCAGCGAACTGGTGGTCCCCGGCCGCTGAAGCGGCGCTCTCCCGGCTGTCCACAGGCATTGCTGTGGTCGCCGCCGTCCACAGGCCGTCGACATACCGCTGTGCCTCGGGCGGCGACCGGGTCACCATGGCCGGTATGCAGCGGGTGCGGCCGGATCTGGCCGGGTTGGCGGACCTGGTCTTTCCCCGCACCTGCGCGGGCTGCGGCCAGCCCGGGGTGCGCCTGTGCCCGGACTGCGTCGCGGCGCTCGCGGGCCTGTGCCTGACCCCGGGCCCGATGCCGGTGCTACCCGAGCCGGCTCCGGGCGGCCTGCCGCCGGTATGGACCACGGCGGTCTATGGCGGGGTCCTCTCCCGCTGCCTGCGGGCATACAAGGACGGCGACCGCCGCGACTTGCGGGCAGTGCTGCGCATACCGCTCGCCCGAGCCCTGGCCTGCGCGCTCGCCGAGGCGCGCAGCGAGCACCCCGGTCCGCTGCTCGCGGTGCCGCTGCCCTCATCCTCCGCCGCGCGGCGCAGGCGCGGGGACGACCCGGTCGCTGACTTGGTGGCGGCCGCGGCGGCGGCGAACGACATACCGACGGCGGCGATCCTGCGGGTGCGGCGGGGGGGGGGGTCGGGGGGGGGGGGCGCCGCCCCC
>CAKZIH010000357.1 GCA_936931335.1 uncultured Nostocoides sp.
CTCAACCTCCTGCTGCACGGCCTGCATGCCCCGCGCATCGACCCCGGCAACGCCCTTCGCTTCCGCCTGGCGGAGATCGGCGAAGATCAGCGGGTCAATGTCATCCTGACCAATCCGCCATTCGGCGGCGAGGAGGAGGCGGGCATCCTCAACAACTTCCCCGAGGACCGGCGCACCGGTCGTGTCTCGGAAGTGGTGGAAATTGTCTGGCGGCGTAATCTCCGGGTGAACCAACACCCACCCAGCCGGCGGCTGCAACCGCCAGGGAGATCACGCCATGAAGCAGAATACCGACAGCTCGTCCTTTTCGCTACTGCCCGACGCAGGCGGGTATGATCCGATCGAGGACCGCCTGCGGGCGAATGTCCGGGCCACCATTGAGGCCATGTTCGAAGAGGAACTGGCCGACTTTCTTGGACGGCTTCGTTACGGCCGCGGCAACGAGCGGGCCAGGGGCTACCGCCACGGGCATCGCGATCGGCAGCTGACCGGCACATTCGGCACCGAGACGGTGCGGGTTCCTCGTGCCCGGATCGAGAACGAAGCCGGCAAGATCACCGAATGGCGCTCGAAGGCACTGCCCCGCTACAGGCGGCTGACAAAGAAGGCCGAGGCCCTGATCGCGGCGGTCTACCTGGCCGGCACCAACACGCGCCGGGTCAAGCGGGCGCTGTTCGGACTGTTCGAGGGGGCGGTGAGCAAGGACGTGGTCAGCCGCGCCTGGCGCAAGGTGAAGGTCGATTGGGACGCGTGGTCCACCCGCGACCTGGCCGAGGAGGATATCGTGCGGCTCATCCTCGACGGCACCGTCATCAAGACCCGGCTGGACCGCAAGGCCACCAACATCTCGGTGCTGGCGGCGATCGGTGTTCGGCGCGACGGACAGAAGGTGCTCCTCTCGATCAGGAACATGGGCGGCGAAAGCACGGCTGCCTGGAGCAGCTTCCTCGCCGACCTGGACGCGCGGGGCCTCAGGCGGCCCGAGTTCGTGATCGTTGACGGCGCCCCCGGCCTTGAAGCCGCGCTTGTGGCACTCTGGGGCGGGGACCTGCCCATCCAGCGCTGCACGGTTCACAAGCACCGCAACCTGCTCGGCCACGCCCCCAAGCGCCTGCATGACGAGCTGAGCGAAGACTACCGCGACATGATCTATGCCGATACGGCCGCCGAGATCGAGACGCGCCGCAAGGCCTTTCTTCGCAAGTGGAAGCTGAAGTGCCGGGCCGTGGCCGACAGCCTTGAAGAAGCGGGCGACCGGCTCTTCAGCTTCACCCGCCTCGATCCGTCGCAATGGAAATCCGCACGGACCACCAACGCCATTGAGCGTCTGAACGAGGAGTTCCGCCGCCGCATCAAGACCCAGACCGTGCTGCCCTGCGCCGAGACCGTGCCGATGCTGCTCTGGGCGCTCCTGGCGTCAGGGCAGATCCAGATGCGGAAGGTTGACGGCTGGGAAACTCTTTCTCAGCCGCTCGAGCCGATGTCCCTTGACCTCGCGGCCTGACCGGAGCCATCGTTACATGCCCGGAGCGCGCTGCTCGCCAATTTCCACCACATTCGCGACACGACCCGCCTGCGGGCAAATGTGAGAACGGCGGTGAGAAATTAGGCCACGGAAGCGGCGGCATGGAGCTGCTGCGGGCGGCGT
>CAKZIH010000358.1 GCA_936931335.1 uncultured Nostocoides sp.
GGCGATCACGGCGAACAGGGTGAGGCCGCTGATCGCCCAGGCCCAACCGGCCGTGCGGGCCGGGGCATAGCGGGCCACCAGACGGCTGCCCGCAGGAGCGTCGACGCGCCAGCCCGCGGCATACCCCTCGACCACCATCGGGGAGCCCAGCGGGCGGCCGTCCTGGGTGGCCACCCAGGAGGAGTTCATGCCCTGCCCGGAGTTGAAATAGCACGGGCGGCAAGCCGATTCGAGGGTGACATCGAGCGTGGTCGCGGTGCGCGAGTTCACCCGGGCGGCGGGTGCGGGGGCCGGGCGGCCCGCTGGCCCACTGGCCGGGCTGCGCCATACCAGCTCGTCGATGGCGAAGGTGGGCACCGAACGCAGCCGGTGGATTCCAGCGGCCAGCTGGCGCGGGAGGGCGCCGCAGGTGGTGAAGGCGATGTCGCGGCCCGCGCCCAGCCGGTCACGGTCGCCGGTCAGGGCTACCCGCAGCCGGCGGCCGTCCAGGGTGGCGGCGGTGACGCACCCGGCGGGTGCATCCGCAACGGGCGCGAGGTGGGGCAGGCCGAGGTCGAGGATGCGCACCGGGCCGGGCCCGGAACGGTCGGTGAGCAGGACCCGCACCCGGCTCGCCGAGGTCGGCTTCGGCAGGCTGATCCGCGAGGTGCCCGGGCGCAGCGCCACCGGGAAAGGTTGTCCGTCGTCGACGGAGATCAGGGCGGCGGTGGCCAGCGCCCCGTCGGCGTTCTGGGTGAGGGTGAACGAGCGCAATTTCCGCCGCGGGAAGTCCACGGTCAGCGCCTCCCCGACCACCGGATCGGCGGGCACCCAGGCGGTGCTCAGGTCGGGTTGTTCGCTGGTGCCGTCGATGGCGGCCGAGCCACGCAACGCCGGATTGCCGAAGGCCCGGGAAGTGCCTTGCGCGCGGACCGGCCCGGTGGTGCCCAGCAGCGCGTCGATCTGCGCATCCTCGGCGCCGCGTGCGATCCGCAGCCGCCCCTGCAGCCGGTATGCACGAGCATCCGGCAGCGTGACATCGCGCTCCAGGCGCGGTTCTTCCTCGGTGAGGCCGCCCGGGTCGCCGGCGCGGCGGTGCAGAGTGACGTCGATCGGGGTGCGCGCCAGCAGGTCCGGGGCGAGGCGGGCGAGCCGGCTCGGCAAGCCGATGGGAGTGCGGGCGATCTTGCGCACCGTCACCCCGGGTATGTCGATTTCGCTGATCCCCACCCAGCCCGCGCCATTGCCGGCCACCGCGGTGATCTCCACCCGCAGATTGCGCACCGAGGCGCCGCCCAGATCGACGAATGCGGGGAAGCTCGACCATTCGCTGAGTGTGGTCTCGCGGGTGATGCTGCCCGCGGGTCCGGTTCCGGTGACCCGGATCGAGGCGATGCGGGCGTCGCCATTGTTGGTGGCGCGGATGGAGATTCGGCCCACCGGCTGGTCCGCGTCCAGGTGCACGGTGAGCGCATTGCCCACCCCGGAATGGAAGTTGCCGACCAGCCAGGCCGTGCTGTGATCTCCGTCCAGGGCCAGGTGGGGGTCCCCGGTGGGGAATGGGCCGAAGAGCTGCCCCGGCCCGGAGGTGCTCACCCGCGCCGAACCCTCGCTGAGCGCGACGGTCTGCTCGCTGACCGCATACAGGGCCCGGGTCAGGCCGCTGCCAGCGCCCGCGGCCAACAGAGCGCCAGTGCGGGTGGGATCGTCGCTCCACTGCACCCGCCGGTTGCTGTCACTGAGCACCACGCGGGCGCCGTCGGCGAGCGCCGAGCGCAGCCGTGCGTCGTCGAGGCCACCGGCCAGCAGCATTGTCGGCGCGCCGGTGAACAACCCGCTCGCCACGAGCTGCGGGAGCACCGCGGCGCTGCCGTCGACCAGGAGGGCGCCGGTCGCGGCGAGCGCCGGACGAGATCCGGTGGCGTCTTCGACCGGGCGGACCGCGATGCTCGGTACCTGCCCGCGGATCGGTCCGAAGTTTCGCGCCGGGCCCAGCCCACCTTCTGCGGCGAGGATGCGCTCGGCCCGCTCCGGTACTCCGTCGGCGAGTGCGGTGTCATAGCGGCCGACGATCACCCCGGCTCCGATCAGGCGCGCCAGCGCGGTGACGGTCCCGGCGGGCGCGATGCCTAGTTGCAGCGCTTGGTCGACCTCACCGAGCAGTTCGGCGGCCTCGGGGGCGCTGGAGGGGGTGACGCTGCGGAAGACGTTCGGTTGGCGAAAGAGCGAGTTGCCTAGGTCGTCCGGCCCGGCATACCCCCAGTTGTATGCCGCGAGCTTGATCCCGGGCGTGAGCAGGACGGTGCCCGGTGCGCTGCTCGCGCCGAGCTGGTTGACCGTGGCCGCGGCGGAGGCCCAATAGTTCGGCAACCGCAGGGTGACCGGGAAGAGGTCACCCGTCCACGCGGGGGCGCTGGCCCCGATCACCAGCGCAGCGCTGGCCGCCAGGGCACTCCCGCGCGCCCACCAGCCACCGCTGCGAATGGCGCGTAACCGAGGCACCAGCGCCGCCACCGCCAGTGCGGCCAGGAGCGCCACCCCGATCTCCAGGACCGCACCGGCCTTGTTGAGCGTGCGGAAGGCGCCCGCTCCCGGCACCCCCTCCAGGACCCCGACCACCAGATCCCCCCAGGTGCTGCGGTGAGCGAAGGGGAAGGGTGCGGCCATCACCAACGCCCCGGTGAGCAGCGCGCCGACCGCGAACACCCGGGCCGGCGCGGTGCTCAAGCGGGCCCCCAGTGCCGCGAGGATGGGCCCGCCGAAGGTGAGCACCACGATCAGCGGCGCGGTGAGATAGGCGAGCTGCCCGGGCAGGAAGGCGCCATCGGACCCGGAGCCATAGAGCGTCCACATCCCCAGCCCGCGCCAGACCTCCGCGAACGAGCTGCCGATATTGACCGAGTCCAGCCGTTCGGTGCTGGACACCACCGCCGAGCCGCGGGAGAGCGCCCCGAGCGCCGGCAGCAACCAATAGAGCGACAAGAGCAGGTATGCCGTGCCCGCCTGCACCAGCGCCAGCGCCAGCCGGGGCAGACTCCCCCGGTCGGTCACCGCGATGTGCACGGCGATCGGGATGACCACGATCAGCTGCAGCAGGGTGACCACGCCGGCGTTGATGCCGCTGGTGCCCGCCAACGCCAGCGCCGCCACCAGGGCCCAACGCCACGAGCGCAGCCGTACCGCGCGCAGCAGCGCCAGCACGAAGGCAGGCAACAGGGCGTACGGCAGCAGGGTGGGGGTGGTGCCGCCGCCGACGACGACATAGGGGTTCGCGGCGTAGGCCACGGCCGCGGTGACCCGGCCCGCCGCGGTGTCGGCGGCGCTGCCGGCGGTTAGTTCGCGATAGAGCGCCCGCGCGCCCCAGGCGGCGATCAGGAGCAGGCCGATGCGCCATACCCGCTGGATCAGCCACGGCGGCAGGCCAAGCGAGTCCAGGACCCCGAAGAGGGCGGCCACCGGGGCCACCCCGACGTTGTAGTTGAGCGAGCCGAGCTCGGGCGAGAGCAGCCACGGCCGGGCGAAGTCGCGGGCGCTGCGCCAGGGGGCGAGGAAGAACTCGGGCTTGGTGTCGGGGGTGAGCACACCCCACTGGTTTGCCAGCACCACCGCGGCGAGCAGCAGCCCGAGGGCCGCGAGCACGGCCCGTTCGCCGCGCAGCAGCGTTCGGGCCGACAGGGCGCGGATGGACAAGGGACGGGCGGATGCCGGCCGCGTCAGCGCCGTCCGGGCGGCGGCAAACCCGCGCCGGATCATCCGCGCACCGCCGCGATTAGTCTGCTGGCCGGAGCGGACGGCATACGGGAGCGGCGATGGATCTGCAGAACCTGCAACGGAATTGGGACAGCCTGGGCCAGGCCGACCCGCTCTGGGCGATCCTCGCCTACCCGCAGATGCACGGGAACAAGTGGTCGCCGCAGGAGTTCTTCGCCACCGGCGAGGAATGGCTGGCCGGCTATCTGGCGAAGGTGGAGCGGCTCGGGCTGTTGCCGCAGCGGCGCGAGCGGGCAATGGATTTCGGCTGCGGGGCGGGCCGGTTGACCCGGGCGCTGGCCGGCCGCTTCGCGCATGCCGACGGCGTCGACGTGGCGCCGAGCATGATCGATTTGGCGCGCGGCTTCCATACCGACGACCCGCGCGTCAGTTTTCACCTCAACGATCGCGCCGATCTGCGGCTCTTTGCCGACGACAGCTTCGACGCGATCGTCAGCATCATCGTGCTGCAGCATCTGCCGCCCGAGCTGACCGCGGGCTATCTGCGCGAGTTCGTGCGGGTGCTGCGCCCCGGTGGGGTGGCTCTCTTCACGGTGCCGGACAGCCTCGACCGCAGCCCCGCGGGTCTGGCGCGCCGCCTGCCCAACCGGCTGCAGAACGTCTACCGGCGCCGCCGCTACGGCTATGCGGCGGTGATGGAACTGCATACCGTGCCGCGGGGTCGGGTGGAGGCCGAGGTCCGGGCGGCTGGTGGGGTGGTCGCCGCGGTGCTGCCCGACGAGTCGACCGGTCCGCCCTTCCGTTCGTACCTGTATGTGGTGACCAAGCCCGAGCGGCAGCCTGACGCCGACGCGTAGCCGCATCAGCCTTCGGGGGATTCGTGACGGCGCCCGACCGGCGGGGTGGGCCACGCACCGACCGGGCTGGTGGCGACATACAACAGGCCGGAGGCGAGCGGAACCCGCCGCGCAAACAGCCGATCGATCCGGTCGACCGGCGGCGGGAAGAAGGCGGGCACCCCGATCTGCTGGGTCACGGTGAAGCCATAGCGCTCGAGGATCTCGCGCAGCGCCCGGTGGGTGAAGACCTTGAGGTGGCCCTGCACCTGGTTGCCCTGGCCGAGGATGCGATGCCGACGGCCCAGCGCGATCTCGCTGGAGGTCTCAGTGCCCAGCGGCTGCACGCCCAGGGGGACCAGGATCCGGTTGGCCCAGGAGACCAGGTTGGGAGTGGAGAGCACCAGGGTGCCACCGGGGGTGAGCACCCGGCGGATCTCCCGCAGGAGGTCGTCGGGATTGGGGACGTGCTCGATGATCTCGCCGGCGATGACGAAGTCGAATGCAGCGTCCGGCAGCGGCAGCGGGCGGGTGAGATCGGCCTGGACGTAGTCGAAGGCCGGGTCGGCGACATCGTCGTAGACGTCCACCCCGGTCAATCCGGTCACCCCGCGCTCGGCCAGGCGTTGCAGAAGGAAGCCGCGGCCGCAGCCGAGGTCCAGGGTGTGCGCGGGGCGCCGGTGTGCGACAAGATCGATGATCCGCGCCAGCCGCGGGTCGACCCGGGAGATATAGGTGACATTGTCGCGGTAGTAGTCCTCGAACGCCATCGTCACCTGTTCGTTTGGCCCGGGCACGCGCGGTGCCTCATCACGACCCCGCCGGTCGCTGGCCGGGCCAGGTGAGCATAATCGCCACGTCGTCTCGCATGGGAGCAGCTGATGTCCGACGTGTCGTCCCCGGACGGGACCGATGCGCTGGCGCGCTCCGGCGCCGCCCTGGCGGCGGCGACCCTGGCCTCGGGCGTCTTCGGCTACGCCTACATCCTGATCCTCACTCGGGCGCTCGGGCCCGAACGGTATGGCGTGCTCGGCACCCTGCTCGGGCTCTCGGTGATCGCCACGGTCGCCTATACCGCGATCCAGTTGGAGTCGACGCGGGCGGTGGCCGCGGACCCGGATGCTCCCCGGGCGTGGCTGCACCAGCGCGCCGCCCTGGTGTCGGTGGGGACCGGGCTGGTGATCGCGCTGGCCACTCCCCTGTTGCTGAGCGCGTTGCGATTGCCCTCTGCCGCAGCGGTTTTCGCGCTGGCGGCGATGATGGTGCCGCAGACCTATCTCGGGGTGCAATTGGGCATCCTGCTGGGTGCCGGGCGGGCGGGTGCCTTCGCGCTGCTGCTGATCGCCTCGTCGCTGAGCCGGGTCGCCGCCGCGGTGCTCGCCGCGACGCTGGATCGCGGCCCGACCTTCGTGCTCTGGGTTTCCGCGGCCACCGCGACCCTGGTGCTCGGTCTCGGGGTGGCGCTGCTGCGCCGCGACCCGAGGGGGCGGGGTGGCACCGGGGGCGCTGCCAGCGTCCTTCGCAGCGACTGGAGGGGAATGCTGCGCGCCGGCATGGGTGCCGGGGCTCTGCTGGTGCTGCTCAACGCCGACCTGCTCGCCGCGCGATCCGTGCTCTCCGACCACGCTTCGGGCTGGTATGCCTTCCTCACCGT
>CAKZIH010000359.1 GCA_936931335.1 uncultured Nostocoides sp.
GCGCGCTCCACCCGGCGCAGCAGCGCGGCGACCCGGGCCACCAGCTCCCGCATCCGGAAGGGCTTGGTGAGGTAGTCATCGGCGCCAACTCCGAGGCCGACGAGAATGTCGGACTCGTCGTCGCGGGCGGTGAGCATGAGCACGGGAACCGGGCGCGCGGCCTGCAGGCGGCGGCATACCTCAATACCGTCGAAGCCCGGGAGCATCACATCGAGCACCACCAGGTCAGGCTCCTGCGCGGCCGCGGCAGTGATCGCCTCGGGGCCCGAATACGCCTGCGTGACAACATAACCGGTGGCCGCAAGCCGGTCGGCGACGGCTTGGTTGATGAGGGGTTCGTCCTCGACGACAAGCACTCGCGCGGTCATGCCCCCACCGTAGGAGGCGCCCTGCGCACGGATCGTGGCCGGAATGTGCAGATCCTGTGCAGATCGGCGCACGCGGGAGGGTTTGCGACAATCTGCAGGTGAGTTATCTGGTGGCCCGGATCGGCAAGCCGCACGGCCTGCGCGGCGAAGTAACCGTGCAGGTGCACACCGACGACCCCGAGGGCCGGTTCGTGCCCGGCATGACCTTCGCCACCGAGGCGCAGCCGGGTAGCGGTGTCCCGCGCGAGCTCACCCTGGCCAGCGTGCGCGTGCACCGCGGTATCTGGTTGCTTGGTTTCGAGCAGATCCCGGATCGAACTGGGGCAGAAGGACTTCGGGGCACGCGGCTGCTCACCGAGGAGGGCGAAGTCCCCGAGGAAGTCGACGACGAGGGCTGGTATGAGGAGGAGCTCGCCGGC
Organism: uncultured Nostocoides sp.; assembly: GCA_936931335.1. Lineage (GTDB taxonomy): Bacteria > Actinomycetota > Actinomycetes > Actinomycetales > Dermatophilaceae > Nostocoides_A. The sequence goes on from CAKZIH010000359.1 coordinate 788, forward strand.
CTGCGGGTCGTCGACCCCAGCGGCGCGAGGCTCGGCGAGGTTGCCGGGCTGGACCTGGGTGCCAGCCAGGACCGGCTGATCGTCCGGCTGCCCGACGGCAGCGAGGCGCTGGTGCCCTTCGTCGAGGCGCTGGTGCCCACCGTCGACCTGGCGGCCGGCGTGGTGGTCCTGGACGCCCCGCCCGGGCTGCTCGACCTGGCCGGGGAGTCCTGACGCGTGCGCCTCGATGTCGTCACGATCTTCCCCGAATACTTCGCGCCGCTTCAGCTTTCGCTGATCGGCAAGGCGCGGCGCGCTGGCCTGATCGACCTCGAATTGCACGACCTGCGCAGCTTCACGACCGACCGGCATGCGACGGTGGACGACACGCCATACGGCGGTGGCGCCGGGATGGTGATGAAGCCGCAGCCCTGGGCCGAGGCACTTACCCAGATCGCGAACTCCCGCCCAGGCCGGCCGCGGCTGATCGTGCCCTCGCCCTCCGGGACGCCGTTCACCCAGGCGCTGGCGCGCGAATGGGCGGACGAGCCCTGGCTGGCGTTCGCCTGCGGGCGCTATGAGGGCATCGACGAGCGCGTCTACGCCTACGCCGCAGACCTCGGGATGGACGTGGTGCCGGTCTCCCTGGGCGATTACGTCCTCAACGGGGGCGAGGTGGCGGTGCTGGCGATGGTCGAGGCGATTGCCCGACTGGTGCCCGGGGTCGTCGGCAATGAGGAATCCCTGGTCGAGGAGTCGCACGAGGGCGGCTTGCTCGAATATCCCGTCTACACCAAACCGGCCGTATGGCGTCCGCTCGCCCCCGCTGCTCCCGGTGCGGAACAGGCGGTCCCCCCGGTCCTGCTCTCCGGCAATCACGCGGCGATCGCGAGTTGGCGCCACCAGCAGCGCCTGGAGCGCACGGCCGCCCGCCGCCCGGACCTGCTAGCGCCGTCGGCCACCACTGGTAAATTGGCTGACCTGGAGGGCCGGCTCGCGGTGCCCAGCGATGCCCCCGAACTGCTAGTCCTGCAGCGCGCCTGCTGGGTAGCCGAAGGCCGTGCCAATGAGACCTGGGAGATCCCGCCGCTGCGGGAGTCGCTGGCGGACGTCGGGGCGGGGCTCTCGGCATACCGGACCTGGGTATGGCGCAGCCAGGGGCGCCTGGTCGCCTCGGTGCGCGCCCGTACCGCCCCCGACGATGCGTCGGTATGGGAGATTGCCCGCCTCATGGTTGCGCCGGACCTGGCCGGGCGCGGGCTGGGCCGGGCGTTGCTCGCCTTCGCCGAAGCCCAGGCTCCGGCGTCGGTGACCAGCTATTGGCTGCTCACCGGTGAGCGCAGCGAACGCAACCAACGGATCTACCGCAAGGCGGGCTATCGGCGCGCGCCGGGCGTACCGCCATACCCGGGCACGCTCGAGTTCACCAAGCGCCGCCGCTGAGCACGTCGTCGCTGGTAAGTCGGTATGCCGATTTTTCGGCAGGCGGGGTGCTCTGGCACCATTAGCGGGTTGTCTTCTGGTTGTTGTCCCGGCCCCTGCCACAGGGGGAGTGCGCTTCGCACGCGGCCGGACCGGAGGGCATACGCACCCTGAACGCACGTCCGACAGCCGTGCGGTGGCCTGTGGCACCGACGAGAAAGAGAACGACCCATGCAGCGTTTCGACGCTATCGACCAGGCCTCCCTCAAGACGGACCTGCCGGGCTTCCGCGCCGGCGACACCGTCAAGGTGCACGTCAAGGTCGTCGAAGGTACCCGCTCCCGGATCCAGGTCTTCCAGGGCATCGTCATCCGTCGCCACGGTGGCGGCATCGGCGAGACCTTCACCGTCCGCAAGATCTCCTTCGGGGTCGGGGTGGAGCGGACCTTCCCGCTGCACACCCCCAATATCGACAAGATCGAGGTAGATCGGAAGAGCGTCGTGTAGGGAAAGAGTGTA
>CAKZIH010000360.1 GCA_936931335.1 uncultured Nostocoides sp.
CGGGCGCGGCCACCGAGGTCGAGCTCAAGGAGCGCAAGCACCGCATCGAGGACGCGGTCCGCAACGCCAAGGCTGCCGTCGAGGAGGGCATCGTCGCCGGTGGTGGCGTCGCCCTGCTGCAGGCGACCAAGGCCGCCTTCGACACCCTCTCGCTCGAGGGTGACGAGGCGACCGGTGCCAACATCGTCCGGGTCGCCTCCGAGGCCCCGCTCAAGCAGATCGCGGTCAACGCCGGTCTCGAGGGCGGCGTCGTGGCGGAGAAGGTGCGCAACCTGCCCGCCGGTGAAGGCCTGAACGCGGCCAATGGCGAGTACGTCGACATGATCAAGACCGGGATCATCGACCCGGCCAAGGTCACCCGCTCGGCCCTGCAGAACGCCGCCTCCATCGCGGCGCTCTTCCTCACCACCGAGGCCGTCATCGCCGACAAGCCGGAGAAGACCCCGGCTATGCCGGCCGGCGCCGGTGGCGACGAGATGGGCGGTATGGGCTTCTGAGCCCAACGCTCCACTGCGCAACGGATCGAAGGGCGGTCTCCCGGGTGGGGGCCGCTCTTCGGCGTCTGCGGCGTGACGCAGACAAGGCAGGATGGCGAGGATGACCATCTGGATCGATCCGCCGCGCTGGCCCGGACACGGCCGCCTGTGGTCGCATCTGATCTCCGATGCGAGCATCGCCGAACTACACGAGTTCGCGGCCGGGATCGGCATACCGCGGCGAGGATTCGAGGGCGACCACTACGACATACCGGCGCAGCGGTATGCCGCGACCCTCGCCGCGGGAGCCCAGGCGGCGGACAGCGCGCAACTCGTTCGGATGCTGCAGGGTTCCGGGTTGCGCTTGCGCAAACGCAAGGGGGAGAAGGGGATTGCCCATCTGAGCGGGGTGAGTTTCCCCGATGGCTCGGTGGCGGATGTCGATCTCGTGCTCGCCGATCGCGAACCACCGCAAATTGGCATCTTCGCCTCGGCGGTCTATCTGCGCGACGGCGCCGGGCACTGGCTCAGCGTCTATTCCCCGCGGCGGGGTGAATGGAGTGCCCCGTCCGGGTGGCGGGAGCCGGGGGAGAGCCCGACGGACACGGTGGTGCGCGAGGTGGCCGAGGAGACGGGGCTGATGCTCGATCCCGCGAGTCTGCGCCCGGTGGCTTACGAACGTTTCTATCCCCGCCCGGGCGCGGCCTGGCCGGTGGCGGACGGGAAGTTCCTGGCGATCTACCGCGCCGATGTGCCCGGTGTGACGCCCGCCCTCACCCCCGAGCCCGGCTGCCCGGCGCGCTGGACGAGCGCGGCGGAATTCCTTGCTGCAGCACGGGATTCATGGTGGCTGCCGACCGCCGAGCGGATCCTGGACCAGGGCTGATCGGGCCGGGACGCCTCAGCTCAGCCGAGCCAGTTCACGCGCCAGATTGGCGCGGGCGCGCGGCTCCCATTCGGCCCGGGCCAGCGGCTCGGCATAGAGCGTCGGCCGGCCGGCCAGGTCGCCGAGGATCTGACTGCGCCCGAGCCGGTATGCCGCGTCCGGCACCGCCGCATATTCGCTGCGGACCTGGGCACAGTAGGCGTCGAAGCGATCCGCCGGCGCGGAGAGGATCCACAGATCGGCGTCATGCACCCAGGCGGACGGTGAACCCGCTAGCGGCAGTGCGTGATCCGTGGTTTCCAGGATGAGGCGGGCCACCTGCTCAAGGGGAGCGGACGGCATACCGAGCTCGGACAGGTCCGCCTCGGCGAGGCAGGCAGACGCCGCCTCGTTGTCTGCACGGGCGGGCTCATAGACCGCGTCGTGGTACCACAGGGCCACCCGCCCCAACGGATATCCCGGGTTTGCCCGATCCGCGAGCAGGTCGTAAGCGGTCAGACACTCGCCCAGGTGCCTGGCGTCGTGGTAGCTGCGCTGGGGCTGCGACCAGCGTTGGCGGACAAGGTTTCCCAGCCGTTCGGCCTGGGCTGCCGCGTCGGGGATCAGCTCGGCCGAACCAGCCAGGGCGAGGACATCGGCGGCAAACTCGGCTGCGGTGGGCGTCCCCGGCATACCTGCATGATGCCGTGCGGACCGGCTCGGCCGGGGATCGCGGCTACGGGGCCTAGGTTACGGGGCCCAGAGTTCCGGACCAGGGGAGCGGTCAGGGGTGGCTCAGGGCTAACCGCACCAGACGGCCATACGGGGCTACCTCTACGGTCGAGCCATGAGTACATCAGCAGGGGTAAACGTCTCAGCCAGATCCGATTCCACCGGGGGTGATGGATCCCGCCGGGTCGCCGCCCGCACGGTTGGTCTGACCAAGGTCTATGGCACCGGGGATGCCCGGGTCGTCGCTCTCGGCGGGGTCTCCGTCGAGCTCTACGCCAACGAATTCACCGCCGTCATGGGCCCTTCCGGCTCCGGCAAGTCCACCCTGATGCACTGCGCGGCCGGGCTGGACGAGGCCTCCGAAGGGCAGATCTATGTCGGCGACACCGAACTCAGCGCCCTCAAGGAGAAGGACCTGACGGCGCTTCGGCGGGACAAGATCGGCTTCATCTTCCAGGCCTTCAACCTCATCCCGACCCTCACCGCCCGGGAGAACATCCTGCTGCCGCTGTCCATCGCGGGGCGCAAGGCGGACCCGGCTTGGTTCGACCAGGTCGTCCAGACCGTGGGTCTGAGCGAGCGGCTGGGGCACCGGCCCGGTGAGCTGTCGGGCGGGCAGATGCAACGGGTCGCCTGCGCGCGGGCGCTGGTCAGCCGGCCGGAGATCATCTTCGCGGACGAGCCCACCGGCAACCTCGACTCCCGCGCCAGCCGGGAGGTGCTCTCCTTCCTGCAGCGTTCGGTGCGCGAGTTCGGCCAGACGATCGTCATGGTCACCCACGACCCGGTGGCCGCCTCCTACACCGACCGGGTGCTCTTCCTCGCCGACGGCCAGGTCGTCGACGAGATGCGCGAGCCCACCGCCGAACGCGTCCTGGAGCGGATGACCCGGCTCGATTCCGCGAAGGGGGTCTGAGGCGATTATGTTGCGGGCCAGTCTGAAATCGGTGCTCGGGCGCAAACTGCGCCTGTTGATGAGTGCCATCGCGGTCGTCCTCGGCGTCGCCTTCGTCGCCGGATCCTTCGTCTTCACCGACACCCTGGAACGCTCCTTCGCCGGGCTCACCTCGGCCACGGTCGGCGATGTGGTGGTCCGTCCCGCCGGCGCCGGGGAGTTCAGCGGGGCGACCACGAGCAAGATTCCCCGTTCGGTCGTCGACCAGCTCGCCACCGTCCCGGGGGCGAAGCGGGCCGATGGCAATGTCATGGACTACACGACCTTCGTGGTCAGCACCAAGGGCAAGTTGGTCGGTGGCCAGGGTGCCCCCGGGATCGGTACGAATTACACCGGCGGCCCGTCGGCCAATGGCGCCGAGATGTTTGTCCTGAAGTCTGGTGCCGTGCCCACCAAGGATGGTGAGGTCGTGCTCGACGAGCGCACCGCCAAGGCGGCCGGGTATGCGGTGGGCGACTCGGTCAAGATCGTCACCGCCGGCGCCCAAGCCCAGGTCGACGCCAAACTCGTCGGCACGCTCACCGCCAACGGGTCGTTGCTGGGCTCCAGCGTGGTGCTCTGGAACACGCACCAGGCGCAAACGCTGTATACGCAGGGAAAGGATGTCTTCACCGACGTCTGGGTGACTCGCGATGACGGGACCTCCCAGGAGGAGCTGCGCAGCGCGGTCACCCGAGTGCTTCCGCAGGATCTGGAGGCCCTGACCGGCCAGGCCGCGGCAAAGGAGACCCAGGACCAGGTCCAGGAGGGCCTGCAGTTCATTACCTACTTCCTGCTGATCTTCGCCGCCGTGGCGCTGGTGGTGGGCACCTTCATCATCGTCAACACCTTCTCGATCCTGGTGGCGCAGCGGATGAAGGAGCTCGCCCTCTTCCGGGCCATCGGTGCCTCGCGGCGCCAGGTCGCCCGCTCGGTGCTCGTCGAGGCGGTCATCGTCGGCTTGGTCGGTGCCACCCTGGGTCTCGGCGTGGGCGTGCTGCTGGCCATCGGGATCAAGGCGCTCTTCGCCACCTTCGGCCTGGACCTGTCCGGGTCCGCCCTGGTGATCGCCCCACGCACCATCATCGCCTCGTATGCGGTTGGCCTTCTCGTCACGGTGTTCGCGGCATACCTGCCGGCGCGCAAGGCGGGGCGGGTGCCGCCGGTGGCGGCGATGCGGGACGATGTGACGCTGACCGAGACCTCGATGCACCGCCGGGTGATCGTCGGCGCGGTGCTCGCGGTGATCGGCGCGGTGTCGCTGGGGATCTGGCTCTTCGCCGATCCGGTCGAGCCGATGATCTGGGTCGGCGCCGGCATTCTCGGCGTGCTGCTTGGAGTCGCCGCCACCAGCCCGCTGGTGGGGCGTCCATTGATCCTCGGTCTGGGCCGGATCTACCGACGCCTGTTCGGGTCCGTGGGGGTGATGGCCGAGGAGAACGCCCTGCGCAATCCGCGCCGGACCGCGGCGACCGCCTCGGCGCTGATGATCGGGGTCACCCTGGTCTCGATGATGGCGGTCTTCGGTGGGTCGGCCAAGGCGAGCATCAAGGACGACATCACCTCGGAGTTCACCGCGGACTACCTGGTGTCCAATGCCGTCGGCCAGGACTTCTCCGCCAGCATCGGCGACGAGATCGCCACCCTGCCCGAGGTGGGCACGCTGTCGCGGGTGCGTTGGGGCCAAGGGAAGGCCGAGGGTGAGAGCCGTTGGGTCGCCGCCATTGATCCCGCGACTTTCCCCGCGATCCGGAATGTGGATCTGATCAGCGGCTCCCTCGACGGCCTCGCCTCCGGTGGAGTCATCCTCGATCAGGAACGGGCCCAGAGCGACGGCCGCAAGCTCGGTGACAGTGTCCCGATCCAGCTGCAGGACAAGGAGTTCTCGGCCAAGGTGGTCGGCATCGCGGAGACCGGCTCGCTGCCCGGGGAGACGGTGCTGGGCCTGGAGACGTGGAACTCCCATGGCGGCACCCAAGCGGACGCACAGCTCTACCTGCTGGCCAAGCCAGGGACGCAGGCCGCTCTCGGCACCGCCCTCGACCGGGTCGTCGACGAACTGCCCATGGTCAGCGTCAAGGACATGCAGGCGTATGCGCAGGAGCGGTCCGCACCGATCGATCAGATGCTCGCGATCATCTATGCGCTGCTGGGCCTGGCCGTGGTCATCGCCATCCTCGGGATCATCAACACCCTGGCGCTGTCGGTGATCGAACGCACTCGGGAGATCGGGCTGCTGCGAGCGATCGGGCTGAGCCGACGCCAGTTGCGCACGATGCTGCGGCTGGAGTCGGTGGCGATCTCCGTGCTCGGCGCGGTCCTCGGCATCGTCCTGGGCGTGCTCTTCGGGACCGCGATCCAGCGGGCGCTGACCGATCAAGGCTTCACGACGCTGCGCATCCCGTGGCTGCAATTGGCGCTCTTCCTGCTGCTGGCCGGCGTGGTCGGGGTGTTCGCCGCCCTCTGGCCGGGGCGCCGGGCGGCCCGGATGCAGGTCCTGGACGCTATCGCCACGGAATAGCCGACGCAGCCGCAACCGCGTCGCCATCGCCGCAGGGGTCCCCGGGTCGCCATACCCCGGGGGCCTTTGCGGTTTCGCGGGGCGGATCGATGAGCAATACCGCTGTCATGGCGACGGTATCGCTCATCAATAAGTACTACGCGTTGCACCGGCACCGGGTGTGCGCCATCGTCGTTTGCATTCGCAGCTGTGACCCTGTCAGCTGAGCCCGTACCCCAGAGGAGCCCACCCATGCGCACCACCAACACCGCCGCCCTCGTCGCGCTCGGTGTCCTAGCGGTCAGTGGCTGCAACTCCGGCACGGACGTCAGCACCGCCGCGACCTCGACGAGCGCCAGCTCGACGTCGACGGCTCCGTCAGGCGGTAGCCGATAGCGCCTACTCGGTCACTGCTTGCGTCGATCGGAGCGGGGTGACTTATGAGAAGGACGGTAAGCCGGTCGACAACCCCTCGGGAGTTGCCGCGAAAACCTTGGTGAAGCATCTGGTGGTCGAGAATGGGGGCGGATTCCGTGTGGCCCGTGACGAGCCGGGCGCCTCGTGCTAGGCCGGGTCCGTACAAGCATCGGCGGCCCGCGTCGGACGGGCCGGGGTCAGCGGAACAGGTGGCCCGAATGCCTTAGGCAGCCGGGCGGGGCTGGGCTCGATCCGCCGCCTTGGCGTAGGCCGCCCCCATGGCCAGCAGCACGAGTCCGGCACCGAGGAAGACCGCGATGCGCACGATGCCGTCCAGGGCGGCGAGGTCGAAGAGTACAAGCTTAAGCACCGCGGTCGCGGCCAGCGCCAGCCCGGCGCGGATGGCGACGACTCCGTGCTCCGGCCGGGTCGACCGGCGTCCGAGCAGGTATGCCGCACCCGCCGCGATCAGTACCGTCGCCAGCCCATGGCCGGCGATGAAGCCACCCTCGGCGCGCCCGGCGCCGCGGCCCAGGACCACCCCGGCCGCCACCACGGCGCCGCAGCCGAGCACCAGGGCGAGGGCGTAACCGGCATACCGGAGCAGGTATGCCCGTGCCCAGCCGAACGCACCGCCCAGCCCGGCGGCCACCGGCGCGGCCAGCAGGACGGTGGCGGTGAGCAAGAGCAGGGTCACCAGTTCGGGCACCGCGATGGCTCGGGCCGCCGAGCGCTGGCTCAGCAGATCCAGCAGCGACGGGAGGGCGAGTCCGCAGGCCAGACCAGTCACGATCAGGCCGATGGCCCGCTGCCATACCGGCGGACAGGTACGGGTATTCGGGGCGACATAGGTGTTTGGGGCGACATAGGCGAGCGCCAGGGCGGCGATCGCCGCGATCCGCCAGTTGCCGGGGCTGACTTCGGCGACCGCGGTGAGCAGGAACGCGCTGCCCACGACGCCGGCCCACGGCGCGACCCGGGAGTTCGCCGGGATCCCCACGTCCCGTGCGGTGCTGGCAGCGGCAAGCAAATAGGCGGCGGCCGCAAGGCCGAGCACGGCCCAGGGGCGGGCCGGACCGGCATACGCGGCCGGCAGCAGGGGCAGCGCCGAGACCGGCAGCAGGGCAGTGATCAGGCGGGTACGCCGGGTGCCGGCGCGCGCGGCCAGGACGGCGGTACCGAGTTCGACGGCCGCGAGGATGGCGGCCAACCCCAGCACCAGCAGGTCGTCGCCCGCGTGGGTTACCCGGGCCGCGAGCAACGCGGTCACGGCCGGCAGGACGCGGGCCGGGTGCAGCGCGAACCAGTTCCGGCCCAAGTGCGCCGGATAGGCCCCCACCGCGAGCACCACGAGGAATGCGGCGCATTCGACGCTCGGTCGACCGGCAATGACCGGGGCCAGGGCGGCCGCGCCGGCGACGGTCAGCACGGCCAGGTACTGCTGATCCCAGGCCCGCGCCAACCCCATCCCCGCCAGGGCGATGACCCCCGCCAAGGCATAGGCCGCCGGTGTCGAGATCCATTCGTAGATGGTGGCCGCCGCCACCACGTCCAGGTATGCCGTGGCGAATCCCGCCGCGGCGATGGCCAGCGCCCCCTCCGCGCGGCGCGCATCACGCGC
>CAKZIH010000361.1 GCA_936931335.1 uncultured Nostocoides sp.
ACGTCGATGCGCTCGTATGCCGGGCTGCCATGCTTCTGGGTCAGCTCGCCATAGAGCGCGCTGGGCGTCTGCCCGGTGCGCGCCAAGATCTCCGAGGCCAAGAGGGCCAGGATGATTCCGTCCTTGTCGGTCGTCCACACGGTGCCATCCATCCGCAGGAAGGACGCGCCCGCGGACTCCTCGCCGCCGAACGGCCCGGAGCCGTCGAGCAGCCCCGGGACGAACCATTTGAACCCGACCGGCACCTCCACCAGCCGGCGTCCGAGATCGGCCGCCACCCGGTCGATCATCGAGGAGGACACCAGGGTCTTGCCGATGAAACCGTCCGCCCGCCAACCCGGCCGCGCGCCGCCATACAAGTACTGAATCGCTACGGCGAGATAGTGATTGGGGTTCAGCAGCCCGCCGTCGGGGGTGACGATCCCGTGCCGATCGGAGTCCGCATCATTGCCGGTGGCGATCTGATAGTCGCCGCGCTTGTCGATCAGGCTGGCCATCGCGCTGGGGGAGGAGCAGTCCATCCGGATCTTGCCGTCCCAGTCCAGCGTCATGAACCGCCAGGTGGCATCCACCAGCGGGTTCACCACGGTCAGGTCCAGCCCATGGCGCTCGGCAATCGCCGCCCAATAGTCCACCGAGGCCCCGCCCAGCGGGTCCGCGCCGATCCGGATCCCGGCTTCCCGGATCGCGGTGAGGTCCACGACATTCGGCAGGTCGTCGACATAGGTGCCGAGGAAGTCGTATGCCGTGCACGCCGCCCGCGCGCGGGCGAAGGGGATGCGCTTGACCCCCTGCATACCGGCCCGGATGTAGGCATTGGCGGCCGCGGCGATGACCTTGGTCGCGTCGGTGTCGGCGGGCCCGCCGTGCGGCGGGTTGTACTTGAAGCCGCCATCGGAGGGCGGATTGTGCGACGGGGTGACCACGATGCCGTCGGCCAGGCCGGCGCCGGCCGGCATACCGGAAACCCCGGTGATCTTGCCGCGGTTGGCTCGCAGGATCGCGTGGGAGACGGCCGGGGTGGGGGTGTAGCGGTCCGCGGCGTCGACGAGCACGGTTACGTCATTGGCGATGAGCACCTCGATCGCCGATGCCCAGGCCGGTTCGGACAGGCCGTGGGTGTCTCGGCCGAGGAAGAGCGGGCCGTCGAAGCCCTGCTCGCGGCGGTAGTCCACGATGGCCTGGGTGGTGGCCAGGATGTGGTCCTCGTTGAAGGCGGTCTTCAGCGAGCTGCCGCGGTGCCCGGAGGTGCCGAAGGCCACCTGCTGCTCGACTTTGTCCGGATCGGGTTTGCCGGTGTAGTACGCACTCACCAGGTGGGGGAGGTCGACGAGATCCGCCGGCGAGGCGAACTGGCCGGCGCGGGGCGAGTTCATGTCGGGTTCCCTTCTTCGATCGGGGTCGCGGGTTCGGTCGCTCGGGTGGGGGTACCGGGCAACTGGGTCGTCGCCAGCGGCGACTCGACCGGCTTGGTGGCGTGTGGATCGTCCTGGGCGGCCGCGTCCGCGGCATTCTGCGAGGTGCCGCGCTCACGCGGCAGTTCCCCGGCTTCGGTGTCCAGCACCGGATGCTGCTGCGGCGTGGCCAGCGGCGCGAGATACAAGGTGGTGAGCTTGGGCAGGGTCAGCACGATCGAATACGGCTGGTTGTCCCAGGGCTCTTCCTGCGCGGTGAACCTCATCCCGGCCTGCGAGGGCGAGCCGAATTCGTCATAGCCGGAGGTGTCGAGGATGACCTCCCAGTCCCCGGCATACGGCAACCCGACGCGGCGATTGGTCCGCGCATCGCCGCCGAAATTGATCAGGGCAACCACGGCGCAATTGTCGCCGCGATCCAGCTCCCCGAATCGGACATAGGAGAAGGTGTTGCCGACCTTGTCGTGCGGGTTGAGCCACTCGAAGCCCGCGGGCGAAGAATCCAGGCCCCAGAGCGCCTTGCGGCTGCGATAGATGTGGTTGAGATCCTTGACCAAATTGTGAACGCGGTAATGACCGCGGTGATCCATCAGCCACCAATCCAGCGATCGGCCGTCCGCCCATTCGGTGGGCTGGGCGAATTCGCAGCCCATGAAAAGCAATTGCTTGCCCGGGTGGCTCCAGATATAGGCGAGATAGGCACGCAGGGTGGCGAGCTGGTCATACCGGTGCCCGGGGATCTTGCCCAGCAGCGACCCCTTGCCGTGCACAACCTCGTCGTGGCTGATCGGCAGCACATAGTTCTCGCTATAGGCATACATGATCGAGAAGGTCAGCAGATTGTGGTGATACTGACGGTGGATCGGGTCATGCTGCAAATAGCGCAGCGAGTCGTTCATCCATCCCATATTCCACTTCAGCCCAAACCCGAGACCGCCGGTCGAGGTGGGCTTGGTCACCCCTGGCCACGAGGTCGACTCCTCGGCGACCGAGACGATACCCGGGTTGAGCTTGTATGCCGTGGCATTGGTCTCCTGCAGCAGGCCGATGGCCTCGAGGTTCTCCCGGCCGCCATACTCATTGGGCAGCCATTCACCGGGCTTGCGCGAATAGTCGAGATAGAGCATGGAGGCAACCGCGTCCACTCGAATGCCGTCGACATGGAATTCCTGCATCCAATAGAGCGCATTGGCGACCAGGAAGTTGCGCACCTCTTTGCGTCCGAAGTCGAAGACATGCGTGCCCCAATCCGGCTGGTCGCCGCGGCGCGGGTCGGGGTGCTCATAGAGCGGCAGCCCGTCGAAGCGCGCCAGCGCCCAGGCGTCCCGGGGGAAGTGCCCAGGCACCCAGTCGAGGATGACCCCGATACCGGCCTGGTGCAGGGCGTCGACGAGATAGCGGAAGTCGTCGGGGGAGCCAAAGCGCGAGGTCGGCGCGTAATAGCCGGTCACCTGATAGCCCCACGAGGGGCCATAGGGGTGCTCCATCACCGGCAGGAACTCCACATGGGTGAAGCCCAGGTCGGCGACATAGTTGACCAGGTGCTCGGCCAGATCGCGATAGCTGGAGCCCGCGCGCCAGGAGCCCAGATGCACCTCATAGATGCTCATGGGGCCGGTATGCGGGTCGCTCGCCCGCTTGCGCTGCTCCCAGTCCCCATCGCCCCAGGTGTAATCGGAGTCGGTGACGATCGAGCCATTCGCCGGGGGGACCTCGGTGCGCCGGGCCAGCGGGTCGGCCTTGTCGCGTTCCACATCGTCCGCGCCGCGGATCCGGTATTTGTAGGTGGTGCCCGGGCCCACGCCGGGGATGAAGACCTCCCATACCCCGGAAGTGCCCAGCAGGCGCATCGGGTGTTGGCGACCGTCCCAGCCGTTGAAGTCTCCGAGCACGGCCACCGATTTGGCGCGCGGCGCCCATACCGCGAACGAGGTCCCGATCACCCGGCCGAGCGGACCGTCATAGGTGCGCACATGGGAGCCGAGCACCTGCCAGAGCTGCTCGTGTCGGCCCTCGTTGAAGAGGAAGCGGTCGATCTCGCCGACCGTCGGCGCGAACCGATACGGGTCGTCCTGCTCGTGCTCGATCCCGTCCGCCCAGGTCGTCAGGATCCGGTAGTCGGAGGTCTGCGTCGCGCCGGCGCGCAAGCCACCCCATACGCCATCGGACTCATGCTGGAGATCAAGAATCTCGCCGTCGGCAAAGCGCACCCGCACCCGCTGCGCCAAGGGACGCAGGGCGCGCACGCGCAGGCCCTCCTCCTCCAGATGCTGACCCAGCAGGTCGTGTGGCTGCTGGTGGCGGCCATTGGCGAGCGACCAGCGCGCCCCGGGCAGGGCATTCGTCGGGGTCTGGCTCACGGGGGGTCCTCCTTGCCGATAAGTGCCGGCTCCACTAGCCGGCCGAGAGCAGCCAGCGGTATGCCGATCCACGCGGGTCGGTTGCCGGCCTCATAGCTCACCTCATAGAGCGCCTTGTCCACGAGGTATGCCGCGAGCAGAGTCCGCGCGGCGCGCGGGTCGACGGATGCCACCTGGGCATAACCGTCGAGAAAAGCGGAGGTCGCGGCCTCGACCCAGTCCCGCGCGTTGACGCCGCGGGTCTGCTGCTCCACCGAACCACCCGCATAGTCAAAAGACCGCAGCATCCCGGCGACATCGCGCAATGGCTGGTCGGGTTGGCTGCGCTCGGCCAGCGGCCGCAGCGGTTCGCCCTCGAAGTCGAGCAGTACCCAGCCCCGCTCGGGCACATCGAGCACCTGGCCCAGGTGGTAATCGCCGTGGATGCGCTGGAAGTCCGGCCAGTCGACGTCCTGAGCCGCGGTGAAGACCGCGTCGATGGCCACCGCATATTGGGCGAGCGCGGGGGCGGCGGACAGCGCGGAGCGCAGGCGGGCTCGCATACCGGCCAGGGCCTCGGCGATCGCGGCGGAATCCGCTGGGACCGTAGGCAGTTCGCGGGCGAGCAGGGCGTGGACCTCGGCGGTGGCCCGGCCCAGTGCCTCGGCCTTCGCGGAGAAATCGACACCGGTGCCGGCCGCGGTCAGCGCCTCCCGCCAGGCGTCCTGGGCGCCGGGGAGGAACTCCTGCGCGAAGGCGAGATGGCCGTGCAGGTCACCGGAACCGTCCGGGGCGGGCCAGCTCGCGCTGACGCTGCCGATGCTGGCGGGCACCCGGGTGCTGCCGGCGGCGGCCAGCGCCCCCTGCAGGATTACGTCGGGGTTGTCCCCGGCGGCCAGGGTGCGGAAGATCTTAGTGATCACCGGGCCGGAATCCCCGGCCTCGGTGTGGGTCATCGCGATGATCGAGGTGTTGGACTGCTCACCCGAGAGCACCCGCGAACTGGTGGCCCGGCGAATCGGAGCGCTGCCGCCCGAAGCGTCGGCGGGCCGTCCGCGCGCGGACCGATCAGTCGGCAGCGGTGTGCCATCGGCGGCGATCTGTTCGGCCGGTTCCATCGCGCCCTGGGCCAGGGCGAGCAGGCACTGCGCATACACCGGGTCGTGCGGCGCGTCGTAGACATACCGGGTGCCCAGTTCGGAATGCTCAGCCACGCCCACCAGCGCCCCCTGCGCTCCGGGCAGCGGCTGCGCGCGATAGGTGAGCGGCACTTGGTAGACCACCGGGACCGGGCCACCCTCGTCGACGAGAATCAGCGTCTCGATGCCGACCTCCCCCTCGGGGTCGTCCAAGCGCCAAGCGGTCAGCCGCCGCAGCGCCGGCGTGCCGCCCTTGCCGGCATACCAACGCTGGCGAGAGATCCACCCGCTGACCAGGTCGATCTTGTTCGGCGTGATGGAGGCATTGGTGTAGATGAGCGCCACCGGTCACGGCCTCCGGCAGTGCAGGATGTGCGCCGGCTCCCCGTCGGGGCCCAGGCGCACATAGTTGGCCTCCCCCCACTCCCATACCGCGCCGGTGATCAAGTCCTGGACGCCGAAACGGTCGTGCCAGTCCAGGCCCAGAGCGGGCATATCGAGACGGACGACGGACTCCCGGGTGGTGTGTGGGTCGAGGTTGGCGACCACCAGGATTGTGTCCACCCCACCGTCCGGCAGCACGCGAGTCTTGCTGAAGCACAACAGATTTTCGTCGGCCACCGAGTGGAAGGTGATATTGCGCAACCAGTGCAGGCTGGGGTGGGCGCGTCGGATCTCGTTGAGGCGGGTGAGATAGGGCGCGAGCGTCTGACCCGCACGGCTGCCACCGGGCTCGTAGTCGGCCCAGTGCCGGTCCTTGTACTGATATTTCTCGTTGTCGATCTGCTCCTCGGCCCCCGGCCGAGCGACATGCTCCATCAGCTCGTAGCCGGTGTAGATGCCATAGGTGGGCACCAGCGTCGCGGCCAGCGCGGCCCGCACCTTCCACGCCGCGAGCCCGCCGAACTGCATATATGGCGTGAGGATGTCGTGCGTGGTGGGCCAGAACGAGGGCCGCATATAGGCCGCGGACTCGCCGGCCAGTTCCTCGACATACTCGCGCAGTTCGGCGGCGGTGTTGCGCCAGGCGTAATAGGTGTAGCTCTGCTGGAAACCGACCTTGGCCAGGGTGTGCATCATCGCCGGCTTGGTGAAGGCCTCGGACAGCCAGATCACCTCGGGGTGATCCTTGGCGACATCGGCGATCAGCCACTGCCAGAACTCCACCGGCTTGGTATGCGGGTTGTCCACCCGGAAGATCGACACGCCGTGGTCGATCCACACCTGGACCACGCGGCGCACCTCGGCGTAGGCGGCGGCCGGGTCGTTGTCGAAGTTCAGCGGGTAGATGTCCTGGTACTTCTTCGGCGGGTTCTCGGCGTAGGCGATGGTGCCATCGGCGCGGGTGGTGAAGAAGTCGGGATGGGATTGCACCCATGGATGGTCTGGGCTCGCCTGTAGGGCCAGGTCCATGGCGATCTCGAGCCCCAGTTCCCGGGCCTTGGCAACGAAATCGTCGAAGTCGTCGAAGGTGCCCAGGTCGGGGTGGATCGCGTCATGCCCGCCGTCGGGGGAGCCGATGGCATAGGGGCTGCCGGGATCGTCCGGGCCGGCATTAAGGGTGTTGTTCGGGCCCTTGCGCGCGGCGGTGCCGATCGGGTGGATCGGGGTCAGATAGACCACGTCGAAGCCCATCGCGGCGATGGCCGGCAGCCGCTTGGCGGCGGTGGCGAAAGTGCCGGACACCCACTTCTCGGTGTCCGTGTCGTAATAACACCCCTCGGAGCGCGGGAAGATCTCATACCAGGCGCCATAGAGGGCCCGCTCGCGCTCCACCAGCAGCGGCAGATCGGCGCTCGCGCTCACCTGCATCCGCAGTGGGGTGGCGCGCAGTTCGGCCTGCACCTGTGGGTCCAGTCCGGCGGCCAGACGCTCGGCCGGGTCCAGCGAGTCGTCGCGCAGGCGGGCAACCGCGTCGGTGAGCACCTGTCGGCCGGCGTCGCTGCGCCCGCTCACCTCGGCCGCCCGTTCCAGTAGCAGCGCGCCCTCGGTGAGCATCAGGTCGACGTCCACCCCGGCGCCGACCTTGATCGCCGCGTCGTGCTCCCAGGTGCCATAGGGGTCCGACCAGCCCTCGACGCGGTAGGTCCACCGGCCCAGGGCGTCCGGGGTAGCCGGGGCCACCCACCGGTTGAGCCCGGGGTTGACGCAGGTCATCGCCACGTGCTCTTGGGCGCCATCGGGCGAAGTGAGCACCAAGGTGGCGTTGACGGCGTCATGGCCCTCGCGGAAGACGGTGGCGCTGACCTCGAAGGTTTCCCCGACGACGGCCTTGGCGGGCCGCGCGCCGCCATCGACGACCGGGCCCACCTCCACCACGGGGATGCGTCCGATCGGCGCCTGCGGCGGGTCCGAGCGGGGCGGGGTGCTCTTCGGGCCTCCCGCGGCCAGGGATATCGTGGCCGCGGTATCCGGTGCCGCGTCGCCCACGCTGCCGGCCGTGGTGGCGGAGTCCGTGATCGCGCCGTCGGTCGGCGTCGCGAGCTCAGTGGTCGCGTCGTCGGCGGGCGTGCCATCGGTGGTCACGTCGTCGGCAATCGCGTCGTCGGTGGGTGTGGTGGTGTCCGTGGCTGGGTCGCTGGTCACGGGCGCCACGCTATCCCGTATGCCGTGCGCCCGGGCCGTCATGGGCGCCTCGGCGCGCGATCGGCGCCAGGCCGGCGCCCGGTCGACGCGGGCCCGGTCAGGGTTGGGCACCCCATACCTGCAGGCTGCGGGCGCTGACGGACTGCTGGGCGCCCGCGGTGAGCACCGGCCCGTCCGCCGCGGGTCGCTCGAGCGCGGAGTCCCATAGCAGCTGATAGGCCCGGTCCGGCTGCATGTCCGGCAGGGTGAAGGCCACCTCGTCAGCGCCGCCGTTGAGCAGGATCAGCACGTCCTCGCCGGCGTCCGGGCCCGGGTCGGCTAGCAGCATGGCGGTGGCCCGTACCTGCGGGTCGTACCAAGCGTGTGGGGGCAGCGGCTGGCCGGACGGCTCATACCAGCCGAGCACGGGGCGCCCCCCCGGACCAGCGGGGCCGGTGAAGAACCGGGTGCCGCGCAGCACCGGGTGTGCCCGCCGGATCGCGGCGAGTTCGCTGACACAGGCGAGCAGGTCCTCCTGCCAGTCCGCCAGTTGCCAGTCCAGCCAGCTGATCTCGTTGTCCTGGCAATAGGCATTGTTGTTGCCGCGCTGGGTGCGCCCGAATTCGTCGCCGGCGGTGAGCATCGGCACCCCGGTGCTCAGTAGCAGGGTGCCGAGCAGGTTACGAATGCTGCGCCGCCGGTCGGCAAGGATCGTCGCGTCCTCGCTGGGGCCTTCGACGCCATGGTTGTAGGACAAATTGTGGCTGCTGCCGTCCCGGTTGTCCTCCCCATTGGCCTCGTTGTGCTTGTGCTCGTATGCCGTCAGGTCCGCCGTCGTGAAACCGTCGTGGGCGGCGACATAGTTGATCGACGCGGTCGGGGTGCGCCCGTCGTCCTGGAAGAGATCGGCGCTGCCGCACATGCGGGTGGCCACGGCGCGCAAATCGTGACCCGGCCGGCCGTTCCGGTGCGCGGCGAGATCGGCCAGCCAGAAGGTGCGCACATCGTCGCGGTAGGCGTCATTCCATTCGGCGAAGGGCGGCGGGAACTGCCCGGTCCGCCAGCCATCCGGGCCGATATCCCAAGGCTCGGCGATGAGCTTGACCCGGTTGAGCACCGGGTCGGCGCGCAACGCGGTGAGGAAGGGATGCTCGGGATCGAAGACGTTGTCCCGGGTACGGCCCAGGGCCACCGCCAGGTCGAAGCGGAAGCCATCGACATGCATCTCCTGCACCCAATAGCGCAGCGAGTCCAGCACCATCCGGGCGGCGATCGGGTCGGTGAGTTCCACGCTATTGCCGCAGCCGGTGACATCGATCTCGCGGCCGTTCTTGTCCACGCGGTAGTAGGCGCGATTGTCGAGGCCCCGCCAGGACAGTGCGGGCCGGCTCATCTCCTGCTCCGCGGTGTGGTTGTAGACCACATCGAGCAGGACCTCGATGCCCGCGGCGTGCAGCGCCTTGACCATGCCGGCAAACTCGGCCACGACCTGTGCGGGGTCGGTGGTGGCGGCATACCGGGGGTTGGGCGCGAAGAAGCCGAGGGTGTTGTAGCCCCAGTAGTTGGTCAGCCCGCGGGCCGCGACCGAGGGCTCGGTGATCGCGGCATGCACGGGAAGCAGCTCAATCGCGCTGGCCCCGATCCGGTGCAGATGGTCGATCACGCTCGGGTGCGCCAGCCCGGCATAGGTCCCGCGCAGCGCCTGCGGCACGTGCGGGTGCAGCCGGGTCAGGCCGCGCACATGTGCCTCATAGATGACCGTCCGCGACCAGCTGTGGCCCGGGGCGGTGTCCTCGTCCCAGTCAAAGTCGGCCCGAACCGCCACCGCCCAGCCCTCGTGATCCACCGCCTTGGCGTAGGGGTCCAGCAGCGGCCGGCTGGCGTCGTAGCGCAGCCCGCCGGTGGGGTCGTCGGGACCGCTGGCGTGCAGGACATACCGGGTGCCGGCCCGCAGGCCGGGCAGATCGGCATACCACCAGCCGTGCAGCGGTCCGGCCAACTCGACCCGACTCTCGGCCCCGTCGGGGTCGACCAGGCGCAGGTGCACGGCATACGCGTGCCCGGCGAACACACTGAACCGAGCCCCGGTGGGGGTCCAGGTCAATCCGGGCGGGGGTGGCAGGTCACTGCCGAGGGACATCATGGCCGCACAGCCTAGGCAGTCGGTACGTTGGGGGTATGACCGATCCCACCGCCCTGCCCAACCTGCCCGGCTTCGGGGGCCCCGCCGCCCCCCAAGGTGCCAATGGCGCACCGCCCGCGGAGGCTCCGCTGACCGAGCGGCTCACGCAGGCGCTCACCGACCTCGAGTTGTCGCCGACCACCGATGCCGATGGCGACCTAACCTTCGTCTTCCAGGACCAGCAGCTGTTCATTCGCGCCTCCGACGACGAGGCGCAGGTGGTGCGGATCTTCGGCCAGTGGCGCCTCGCCGAGCCGGTGCCGGACGACGAGAACGAGCGTCTGGCCGCCTGCAATGACGTGAACATCGCGTTCAACATGATCAAGACGGCGATCGCCGAGGACACGCTGCTGGTGACCACCGAGCACATGATCCCGCGCGGCGCCGATGTGCGCAGCCTGCTCATGGTCGCCATCCCGCTGGTCCTGCACGGGGTGAGCCTGTGGCACCAGCGCGCCATCGGCGAAGAGGCCATGGCGCAGATGGCGCAGGAGCAGGAGCAGGGCACTCCGGACGCCGACACTCAGAACCCGGGCGCTCAGGGCCCGGGCGCCACCCCCACCACCCCGGGGGTCTGAGGTCGTGGGGGAGTTCGTCCGGCTCGAGGTGACCGACGGCATCGGGACCATCCGGATCGACCGGCCCCCGATGAACCCGCTCAACCTGCAGGTGCAGAGCGAGCTCGCCGAGGCGGCGGCCGCCGCGACCGCGGATCCGCAGGTCGCCGCGGTCGTCGTCTATGGCGGGGAACGCGTTTTTGCCGCCGGCGCCGACGTCAAGCAGATGCGCACGATGACGTATGCCGACATGGTCGCCGCCAGCGCCGGGATCCAGGATTTCACCAAGGCGCTGGCGGGGATCCCCAAGCCCACCGTCGCCGCGATCACCGGCTATGCGCTCGGCGCGGGCTGCGAGGTGGCGCTCGCCTGCGATTTTCGGATCGCCGCCGATGACGCGACGCTCGGGCAGCCCGAGATCCTGCTCGGGGTCATCCCCGGCGCGGGCGGCACCCAGCGCCTGGCCCGGCTGATCGGCCCGGCCCGCGCCAAGGATCTGATCTTTTCCGGCCGTTTCGTCTCCGCGCAGGAGGCGCTGGCCATCGGCCTGGTCGACGAACTCGTGCCCGCTGCCGAGGTCTGTGCCACGGCCCGGGAGCGGATGGCGCGCTATGTCGGGGGACCCGCCCTGGCGTTGCGCGCCGCCAAGGAGGCCATCGACCGGGGCCTCGAGGTTGACCTGGACGCGGGCCTCCAGTTGGAGCGGACCCTCTTCGCCAGCCTGTTCGCCACCGCCGACCGCGAGGCCGGGATGACCTCATTCGTCGAGCAGGGGCCGGGCAAGGCGACCTTCACCGGGCGCTGAACGGGCATACCGGGGCGTAAGCGGGATCACGCGCGCTGCGGTCGGCGCCCGCCGCTGCGGCTGCGAGACTAGGAAAAGTTCACCGGTGCCGCTGCGTGCGGCGCCGCCGCACGCCGGAAGTGAGGACCGAGTCCTGATGAATATCGTCGTCTGCGTCAAGCATGTCCCCGATGCGCAGTCCGACCGTGGCTTTGATGCCGCGGACAATACGACCGACCGTGACAACGTCGACGGTCTGCTCAGCGAGCTTGACGAATACGCCATCGAGGAGGCCCTCAAGCTCGTCGAGGCCGGCGAGGGTGAGGTGACCGTGCTCACCGTCGGCCCGCAGCAGGCGGGCGATGCGCTGAAGAAGGCCCTGCAGATGGGCGCGCACAAGGGTGTCCTGGTCACCGACGAGGCGATCGCCGGGTCGTGCGCAATCACCACCTCGCTCGTGCTCGCCGAGGCGATCAAGAAGATCGGCACCCCCGACCTGGTCATCACCGGTATGGCGTCCACCGACGGCACCATGGGTGTGCTGCCGGCGATGCTCGCCGAGCGCCTCGCGTTGCCGCAGATCACCCTCGCCTCGGAGCTGTCCGTCAGCGACGGCCAGGTCAGCGCCCGCCGGGATGGCGATGTCGCCAGCGAGACCATCGTCGGCGCCCTGCCGGCCCTGGTGTCGGTGACCGACCAAATCAACGAGCCGCGCTATCCCTCGTTCAAGGGGATCATGGCCGCCAAGAAGAAGCCGCTGGAGACCTGGTCGCTGGCCGACCTTGGCGTGGATGCCGGTCAGGTCGGCCTGGCGAATGCCTACACCGAGGTCGTCTCGGTCTCCCAGCGCCCGCCGCGCGAGCAGGGCGAGATCGTCACCGACGAGGGCGACGGCGGCACCCGCCTCGCCGAATTCCTCGCCGCCCGCAAGTTCGTCTGAGCGCCCGCGCGCCCGATTCCGTTATCGCACAGGAGATAGTTATGGCCGAGATCTTCGTTCTCGTCGACCACGCCGGCGGTGAGGTCCGCAAAACCACCGCCGAGATGCTCACCATCGCCGCCCGTTTTGGCCAGCCGTCCGCCGTCTTCATCGGCCCCGGCGCCCAGGAGGCGCAGCCGACCCTCGCCAAGTATGGCGCCGGCCGGGTCTACACGATCGACTCCGCCGATGTCACGGGCTACCTGGTGGCACCCCAGGCCGAGTTCCTCGCCGCCCTGGTCCGCAAGATCAAGCCGGCCGCGGTGCTACTGCCGGCCACCCCGGCCGGCAAGGAGGTCGCCGCTCGCCTGGCGATCAAGACCGACTCCGGTCTGATCACCGACGCCATCGACGTCCAGCCCGGTGCGGACGGCTCGCTGGTGACCACCCAGTCGGTGTTTGCCGGTAGCTACACCGTGCAGGCCCGGGTCACCAAGGGCACCCCGATCATCACCATCAAGCCCAATTCCGCTGCGCCGCAGGAGAATGCCTGCGCTGCTCAGGTCGTGCCGGTCAACCTGACCATCACCGACGGGGCCAAGACCGCCCAGATCAGCGAATCCACCGAGAAGAAGGCCTCAGGGCGTCCCGAACTGACCGAAGCCGCGATCGTGGTCTCCGGCGGGCGTGGCACCGCCGGCGACTTCGCCCCGGTCGAGGCCTTCGCCGACAGCCTGGGCGCCGCGGTCGGCGCCTCGCGCGCCGCCGTCGACGCGGGGTGGTATCCGCATACCTCCCAGGTCGGTCAGACCGGCAAGCAGGTCAGCCCGCAGCTGTATGTCGCGTGCGGGATCTCCGGTGCTATTCAGCACCGCGCCGGGATGCAGACCTCCAAGACCATCGTCGCGGTCAACAAGGACCCGGAGGCGCCGATCTTCGATCTGGTCGACTTCGGGGTGGTCGGTGACCTCTTCACTGTCCTGCCGCAGGCCTCTGAACAGGTCCAGCAGCGCAAGGGCTGAGCGCCCCCATCTCGCTGAACGTGCTGCTCGGCGCGCCCCGGCCGGCCCTTCGCCGGTCCGGGGCCGCGCTCGGCGGCTCGTAAAATTGCCCTCGTGAGCGTTTATCTCGACCATGCGGCCAGCACCCCGATGCTGCCCGCGGCCCGCGCGGCCTTGCTCGAGCAGCTCGAACAGGTGGGCAACCCGTCCTCGATCCACGCCGCCGGCCGCCGAGCCCGCCGGGTGGTCGAGGAGGCCCGCGAACGCCTCGCCGCCGCCATCGGCGCGCACCGCAGCGAGGTCATCTTCACCTCCGGCGGCACCGAGGCCGACAACCTGGCGGTCAAGGGCGCCTATGCGGCCCGCGTCGGCGCCGACCCCACCCGGCGCCGCGTCGTGGTCAGTGGGGTAGAGCACCACGCGGTGCTCGACGGGGCGGAACATCTCGCGCGCACCGCGAATGCCACGGTGGACTTCGTGGAGCCCGACGCCGGGGGCGCGATCTGCCCGGACGCCCTGGCCCACGTGCTGGGGGATGGCGCGGACGTCGCGGTGGCCAGCCTGGTGTGGGCCAACAACGAGATCGGCACGATTTCCCCGATGGTCGAACTCGCCGCGGTGGCCCGCGAGCGCGGGGTCACCCTGCACAGTGACGCCGTGCAGGCGGTGGGACATATCCCGGTGGACTTCGCCGCCAGCGGCCTGGACCTGATGACGCTGACCGGTCACAAGCTTGGCGGGCCGATCGGGGCCGGGGCGCTGATTGCTCGCCGCGATGCGACGCTGGAACCGCTCCTGCACGGCGGGGGCCAGGAGCGCGGGGTTCGTTCCGGGACCGTCGACGCGCCCGCCGTATGGGCTTTGGCGAGCGCGGTCGAGGAATCGGTTGCCAACCTGACGGCCGAGAGCGTCCGCCTGATTACCCTGCGGGACAGGCTGATTCACGGCGCGCTGGCGCTGGACCTCGACGTGCGGGTGACCGGGCACTGGACGCCCGGCAGCGCCGCCGACCGGCTGCCCGGCAATGTGCACCTGCGCGTGCCCGGCGCCGATGGCGACTCGCTGCTCTTCCTCCTGGATGAGGCGGAAATCGCCTGCGCGACCGGGTCCGCTTGCTCGGCGGGTGTGCCGCGCCCCAGCCATGTGGTGCTGGCACTCGGCATACCGGAAGCGGACGCGCACGGGTCGTTGCGGCTGACCCTCGGTCATACCTCCACGGAGGCGGACGTGGACGCGGCCTTGGCCGCCCTCCCGACCGCGATCGAGCGGGCCCGCCGGGCCAAGGGGGCGAGCTGATGCGCGTCGTCTGCGCGATGAGCGGTGGCGTGGACTCGGCCGTGGCCGCAGCCCGGATGCGCGACCTCGGGCACGAGGTGGTCGGCGTCCACCTCGCCCTGTCCCGCAGCGCCGCCACGCTGCGCGAATCCGCGCGCGGCTGCTGCACCATCGAGGATGCCGGGGACGCGCGCCGGGTCGCCGACCGGTTGGAGATCCCGTTCTATGTCTGGGATCTGGCCGACCGCTTTGCGGCCGATGTGGTCGAGGATTTTGTCGCGGAATATGACGCCGGGCGCACCCCGAACCCCTGCCTGCGCTGCAATGAGCGGATCAAGTTCGCCGCCCTGCTGGACAAGGCGCTCGCGCTCGGTTTCGACGCGGTGGCCACCGGGCATTACGCTCAGATCGTCGAGGGGCCGGCGGGGCGGGAATTGCACCGCGCGGTCGATCCGGACAAGGACCAGTCATACGTCCTCGGGGTGCTCACCGCCGCGCAACTCGAGCGTGCGTTCTTCCCGCTCGGTGACTCCACGAAGCCGCAGGTGCGCGCCGAGGCCGCGGCCCGGGGCTTCTCGGTGGCCAAGAAACCGGACTCCTTCGACATCTGCTTCATCCCCGACGGGGACACCCGCGGCTGGCTGACCCGCCGGCTCGGTGAGGCGCCGGGGGAGATCCTTGATCCGGATGGCACCGTGGTGGGAACCCATTCCGGCGCATATGGATTCACCATCGGTCAGCGCAGGGGTCTCGGCCTCGACCGCAGCGCCATGGACGGCCAGGCCCGGTATGTCGTGGACATCGACCGCCGCGCCAATACCGTCACCATCGGCACCGCCGACCTGCTCGGGGTGGACCTGATCGAGGGCATGGACGCGCGCTGGTGCGGGCCGGCGCCCACCGGCCCGTTGCAGGTCGGAGCGCAGGTGCGTGCGCACGGCGAGGAGATCCCGGCGAAAGCCGAGCCCACTGGCGATGGCGGCCTGCGGGTGCGGCTGGCGCGGCGCGTGCGCGGCGTCGCCCCCGGGCAATCCGTGGTGCTCTATGACGGGACCCGGGTGCTC
>CAKZIH010000362.1 GCA_936931335.1 uncultured Nostocoides sp.
GCTTCGCACTGATTCTGACCTGAGGACGGCCAGACACCTTCGGCGGCTCGCTCGGGCTCCGTGGAATGGAGTGACCCCCTACGTGGGGGATGTGTCGGGGGGCGGATGCGAACACCCCAAGTGCTCCGTCCGCCGTCGTGGCTCGCGTCGGAGTACTCCCGGCTCGAGAGGATCTGGGACGGACTGGTGCCTGCCGGACTCTCAAAGCACCCGACTTTCTCATTCAGGGTTGGCTAACTCGCTGAGGGTACCCAAACCGCCCCTTTCCGGGTAGCCAGGTCTGACGTACCCAGCTCGGGTGGGCACTTGGGACTTAGAAGTGAGCGGCCCGCCGCGCTCAGAACAGGATGCTCGGTAGCCTGAGCAGCAGGGCGCGGACGCGCCAACGACATACGGACGAGGAGATGCGCCAAGCAATGGCCAAGATCATCTACACCCTGACCGACGAGGCTCCGCTGCTGGCGACCTACTCGTTCCTGCCGATCGTCCAGGCCTTCACCGGCGCGGCCGGGGTGGAGGTGGAGACCCGGGACATTTCGCTGGCCGGGCGCATCCTGGCGGCCTTCGCCGACAAGCTCCCCCAAGACCAGCGCACCGACGACGCCCTGGCGGAGCTCGGGCAGTTGGCCACCACGCCCGAGGCCAACATCATCAAGCTGCCCAACATCAGCGCCTCGGTTCCCCAGTTGCAGGCCGCGATCAAGGAGCTGCGGGACCAGGGCTTCGACCTGCCGGACTACCCGGACGAGCCGCAGTCCGAGGACGAGAAGGACGCTCGCGCCCGTTATGACGCGGTCAAAGGCAGCGCGGTCAACCCCGTGCTGCGCGAAGGGAACTCCGACCGTCGCGCTCCCCTCGCCGTCAAGAACTACGCCCGCAGCCACCCGCACTCGATGGGCGCGTGGAGCAAGGACAGCAAGACCCGAGTCGCCACCATGGGGCAGGACGACTTCCGCGCCAACGAGAAGTCGGTCGTCATCCCCGCCGCGGACACGCTGACCATCCAGCACGTCGGCGCCGACGGGACCACCACCGTCCTCAAGCAGGGCCTCAAGGTCAAGGAGGGGGAGGTTGTTGACGCCACGATGATGTCGGCCGCCAAGCTCGATGAGTTCCTGGCCGAGCAGCTCGCCGCCGCCAAGGCCGACGACGTGCTCTTCTCCGTGCACCTCAAGGCGACGATGATGAAGGTCTCCGACCCGATCATCTTCGGCCACGTGGTGCGCGCTTTCTTCGCCGACGTCTACGCGACCTATGGCCAGGAACTGCTCGACGCCGGCCTGGACGGCACCAACGGCCTGGGCGCCATCCTCGACGGTCTGGACTCCCTGGAGCACGGCGCCGAGATCCGGCAGGCCTTCGAGCGTGGCCTCGCCGAGGGCCCGCGCCTGGCGATGGTCAACTCCGACAAGGGCGTCACCAACCTGCATGTGCCCAGCGACGTCATCGTCGACGCCTCGATGCCCGCGATGATCCGCACCTCCGGCCACATGTGGGGTCCGGACGGTGCAGAAGCCGACACCCTCGCGGTCATCCCCGACAGTTCGTATGCCGGGATCTACACCGCGGTCATCGACGACTGCATCGCCAACGGCGCCTACGACCCCTCCACCATGGGCTCGGTGCCCAACGTCGGTCTGATGGCGCAGAAGGCCGAGGAGTATGGCAGCCACGACAAGACCTTCGAGATGAGCGCCCCGGGCACCGTCCAGGTGCTCGACTCCACGGGCACCGTGCTCATGGAGCACGAGGTGGAGGCCGGTGACATCTGGCGGGCCTGCCAGACCAAGGACGCGCCGATCCGTGACTGGGTCAAGCTCGCGGTCACCCGCGCCCGCGCCACCGGCGACCCGGCCATCTTCTGGCTGGACAAGGACCGCGCCCACGACGCCAACCTCATCGCCAAGGTCGAGCAGTACCTGCCGGAGAATGACGCCGACGGCCTCGACATCACCATCGCCTCCCCGGTCGATGCGGCGAAGCGCTCGGTCGAGCGGATCCGCCAGGGCGAGAACACGATCTCGGTCACCGGCAACGTCCTGCGCGACTACAACACCGACCTCTTCCCGATCCTCGAGCTCGGCACCAGCGCCAAGATGCTTTCCGTGGTGCCCCTGATGAATGGCGGCGGGCTCTTCGAGACCGGTGCCGGCGGCTCCGCGCCCAAGCACGTGCAGCAGTTGGTGGCGGAGAACTACCTGCGTTGGGACAGCCTTGGGGAGTTCCTCGCGCTCGCCGAGAGCCTCTCGCATCTGGCCACCTCGACCGGCAATGCCCGTGCCCAGGTGCTCGCCGACGCCCTCGACAAGGCCACCGAGCGCCTGCTCAACGAGGACAAGTCGCCCGCCCGCAAGGTCGGTCAGATCGACAACCGCGGCAGCCACTTCTACTTGGCGAAGTTCTGGGCGCAGGCCCTCGCCGAGCAGACCGAGGATGCGGAGCTGGCCGAGCGCTTCGCCCCCATCGCCGAGGCGCTTGGCGAGAAGGAGAGCACGATCAACGACGAGTTGCTCTCGGTCCAGGGGTCCCCGGCCGACATCGGCGGCTACTACCGGCCCGACGCCGACAAGACCAGCAAGGTCATGCGTCCGTCGTCCACCTTCAACGAGATCCTGGGCCAGCTCTGAGCGGAGCTAGCCCACGTCCACGCGGGGTTGGGGTGCGCACGCATACTCGGCCCCGCGTGGTGCGTTTTCACCCGGCACTCGACCCGCGGCGAGGCGGGGGGGTTGCCATGATCCTGGCGACTTCGTCGGCCCTTGCCGAGGACTTCGATGTGTGCGTGGTCACGGAGCCCGGCGGCACAGCCGAACTTCCCGACGAACTGCACGTGGGGTTCCGAGTTCATGAGTTGGGCTTGACCCCGTTTGACGGACATCCTGACTGGCCAGCTTCGCCTGGCAGGAG
>CAKZIH010000363.1 GCA_936931335.1 uncultured Nostocoides sp.
CAACTGCGGACGGTAGTTGTCGTAGAACGGGGTGTGACGGCCACCCTCGTCCTTGGACAGGATGTAGACGTTGGCCTCGAAGTCGGTGTGCGGGGTGATCGAACCCGGCTTCACGACAACCTGGCCGCGCTCGACGTCCTCGCGCTTGATACCGCGAAGCAGCAGACCGCAGTTCTCGCCCGCACGACCCTCGTCGAGCAGCTTGCGGAACATTTCGATGCCGGTGACGGTGGTCTTGGTGGCCGGGCCGGTGTGGATACCGACGATCTCGACCTCCTCGTTGACCTTGAGGATGCCGCGCTCGATACGACCGGTGACGACGGTGCCACGACCGGTGATCGTGAAGACGTCCTCAACGGGCATCAGGAACGGCTTGTCGATGTCACGCTCGGGCTCGGGGATGTAGGTGTCCACCGCGTCCATGAGGTCCAGAACGCTCTGGCCCCACTTCTCGTCACCCTCGAGGGCCTTGAGCGCCGAGACGCGAACGACCGGCAGGTCGTCGCCCGGGAACTC
The DNA here is from genome assembly GCA_936931335.1 of uncultured Nostocoides sp. Lineage (GTDB taxonomy): Bacteria > Actinomycetota > Actinomycetes > Actinomycetales > Dermatophilaceae > Nostocoides_A. Next base: position 517 of record CAKZIH010000363.1, read on the forward strand.
GTAGCTGGAGAGCAGCTCACGGACCTCCATCTCGACGAGCTCGAGGATCTCCTCGTCGTCGACCATGTCGGTCTTGTTGAGCGCCACGACGATGTAGGGGACGCCGACCTGGCGGGCCAGGAGGACGTGCTCCTTCGTCTGCGGCATCGGGCCGTCGGTGGCCGCGACCACGAGGATCGCGCCGTCCATCTGAGCCGCACCGGTGATCATGTTCTTGACATAGTCAGCGTGACCCGGGCAGTCGACGTGGGCGTAGTGACGACCCTCGGTCTGGTACTCGATGTGCGCGATGGAGATGGTGATACCGCGCTGCTTCTCCTCGGGCGCCTTGTCGATGTCGTCGAACGCGAACTGGGGGTTCAGGTCCGGGAACTTGTCGTGCAGGACCTTGGAGATCGCAGCCGTCAGCGTCGTCTTGCCATGGTCGATGTGACCGATGGTGCCGATGTTGACGTGCGGCTTGGTCCGCTCGAACTTTGCCTTCGCCACTTGATTGTCCTCCTCAGGACTCTTCTTTCGAAACCGCTTCAGCCCGGGCTGGGACGTGGCGGTGGTTGGGGATTTGCTGACCTCGGAAGTGTCTGACCGGTAAGTCTACCGGTCACTCACCCCGGGTCTTCTTGATGATTTCCTCGGCGACGCTACGCGGAACCTCGGCATAGGAGTCGAACTCCATCGAGTAGTTGGCCCGACCCTGCGTCTTGGAACGCAGGTCACCGACATACCCGAACATTTCTGACAGCGGCACCAGCCCGCGCACGACCTTGGCACCGGAGATGTCCTCCATGGCCTGGATCTGGCCACGGCGGGAGTTGATGTCGCCGATGACGTCACCCATGTAGTCCTCAGGCGTACGCACCTCGACGGCCATCATCGGCTCGAGCAACACCGGGTCACACTTGCGCACGGCCTCCTTGAAGGCCATCGACCCAGCGATTTTGAACGCCATCTCCGAGGAGTCAACGTCGTGGTAAGCACCGTCGAGCAGGGTCGCCTTGACCCCGACCATCGGGTAGCCGGCCAGGATGCCGTACTGCATGGCGTCCTGGATCCCCGCGTCCACCGAGGGGATGTATTCGCGCGGCACGCGGCCACCGGTGACCTTGTTGTCGAACTCATAGAGCTCACCCTCGGCGGTGTCCAGCGGCTCCAGCGCGATCTGCACCTTCGCGAACTGACCAGACCCACCGGTCTGCTTCTTGTGGGTGTAGTCGTACTTCTCGAGGGGGCGACGGATGGTCTCGCGGTAGGCCACCTGCGGCTTGCCGACGTTGGCCTCGACCTTGAACTCGCGGCGCATCCGGTCGACGAACACGTCGAGGTGGAGCTCACCCATACCGGCGATGATCGTCTGGCCGGTGTCCTCGTCCAGGTGCACCTGGAAGGTCGGGTCCTCTTCGACGAGCTTCTGGATGGCGACGCCGAGCTTGTCCTGGTCACCCTTGGTCTTGGGCTCGATGGCCACCTGGATAACCGGCTCGGGGAAGGTCATCGACTCCAGCACGACCGGCTTGTCGACGTCACACAGGGTGTCGCCGGTGGTCGTGCCCTTCAGACCGATCGCCGCATAGATGTGACCCGCCAGGGCCTCATCCACCGGGTTCTCCTTGTTGGCGTGCATCTGGAAGAGCTTGCCGACGCGCTCCTTCTTGACCTTGGTCGAGTTGAGCACCTGGGTGCCGGCGGAGATCTGTCCGGAGTAAACGCGGATGAAGGTCAGGGTGCCGAAGAAGGGGTGCGAGGCAACCTTGAACGCCAGCGCCGAGAAGGGCTCGGTGACGTCGGGCTTGCGGATGACCTCTTCGTCCTCATTGCCCACGGCGTGACCCGTCATCGGGGGCACGTCGATGGGGCTGGGCAGGTAGTCGACGACCGCGTCGAGCATCGGCTGCACGCCACGGTTCTTGAAGGCCGAGCCACACATGACCGGGTAGAGCTCGGAGTTGACGGTGAGCTTGCGGATGCCGGCCTTGATCTCGGCGACCGTCAGCTCGCCACCCTCGAGGTACTTCTCCATCAGCGCGTCGTCGGACTCGGCGACCCGCTCGATCAGGGCGTGGCGGTACTCGTCGGCCTTGCCCTTGAGGTCCTCGGGAATCTCGTGGATCTCGTACTTGGCGCCCATGGTGACATCACCCTTGGCGTCGCCGGGCCACACCAGGGCGCGCATCTCGACCAGGTCGACGACGCCGACGAAGTCGTTCTCAGAACCGATCGGCAGCTGGATGACCAGCGGCTCGGCACCGAGGCGGTCCTTGATGGTGCCCACGGTGAAGTAGAAGTCCGCACCCAGCTTGTCCATCTTGTTGACGAAGCAAACCCGGGGGACGTCGTACTTGTCGGCCTGGCGCCACACGGTCTCGGACTGGGGCTCGACGCCCTCCTTG
>CAKZIH010000364.1 GCA_936931335.1 uncultured Nostocoides sp.
GATCCGTTAGTGCGGCGGCCAGGCCGGCCGCCTGATCCACCCCGTATGCCGTGGCCGCCCGCGCCCCGACCAGCGCAACGCTGCGCCGGGTGAGGGCGCCGACCTCGGTGCTGCCGAGGGCCCATAGGCAGTGCGGTGGTTCGGGCAGGTCGTCCAAGGCCGCCGGCCAACCCGGGTCGCCGGGGATGAGGATGCTGGCCTGCAGGCGTTCGGCGATCGCCACATCATCGATGTCCGGCAGTTTCGCGAGCCGGGGTGCGACCTTGGCGGCGAGCTTGGGTGGATCGCCGCGGCGCAGGGCGGCGAGGGCATCCGGATAACCGCGGGCGGCGAGGAGTTCGGTGACCGCCGGGTCCGCGGGTTCGGTGAGCCGGGCGAAGGCGACCCGGGCGGCGCGTTCGGGGTTCATGCTGCCTCCGCCGCGGTCCCGCGAAACAGCATGGCGAGCCCCACGTCCTCCGTATCGGGACTGATGCGACCGGCCAGGTCCGCGCGAGTCCAGGCCACTCGCAGCGCTCGGTCATAGCCCCGCAGCGAGAGCAGCCCGCGCTCCAACGCCCGGTCGAGGTCGGCGGTCACCGAGGGCGCCAGACGCCAGCGTCCCGCCCGCAGCACCGGCCCCGGCACCTGCGCATTCTGCGCCCAGTCCGCTCCTGCCCCGGCCCAGCGGTCGGCAGCGGCCGCGCGGGCCTGCGCCACCCGGGCGGCCACCACCGCCGAACTCTCGGCGGGGCTAGGCGACAGGGCAGCCCGAGCCACCGCCGGGACATGGACCTGGACGTCGACCCGGTCCACCAGCGGTCCGCTCAGTCGGCTGGCATAGGCGCGCCGTTGCAGCGGGGTACAGGTGCAGCGCAGGCCCTTGCCATGCCCGTGACCACAGGGACAGGGGTTGGCCGCGAGCACCAACTGGAAGCGCGCCGGATAGGTGACCGTCGCCTTGGCCCGGGCGATGGTCACCACCCCCGACTCCACCGGTTGGCGCAGGGAGTCCAACACCTCCCGGCGAAACTCAGGAGCCTCGTCGAGGAAAAGCACCCCGTGATGCGCCGCCGAAACCGCCCCGGGACGGCCCAGACCAGAACCCCCGCCAACCATCGCCGCGAGCGAGGCACCGTGGTGCGGCGCCACGAAGGGGGGCGTGAGATCCAACCCACGCACCTCGGCGGCGCCGCCCAAGAGCGAACGGATCGCGAGCACCGTCATCGCTTGCGCGCTGGTCAGCGGGGGCAGAATCCCGACGATCCGCTCGGCGAGCATGGTCTTGCCCGACCCGGGCGGTCCGGTGAGCAGCAGATGGTGGCCGCCGGCCGCGGCGAGCTCCAGGGCGGCCCGCGCCTGCGCCTGACCGGCGACATCCGCCAGATCGGGCACCACCGGTGGTTCCGTGACAACCCCAGGCTCCCCAGCATCGGCGGGCCAGCGCTGCGGCGCGCCCCGCGCGCGATAGTTCTCGACCACCTCGGACAGCGCCCGGACACCGTGCACTCGCACTCCATCGACAAGCCGTGCTTCCGCGGCGTTGGCGGCCGGGACCACCACATCGCTGATCCCGACCGCGGCGGCCGCGAGGACACTCGGCAGCACCCCCGGCACCCCGCGCACCGTCCCGTCCAACCCGAGTTCGCCGATGTGGACGACCCCACGACATACGGCCTGGGGCAAGACGCCGCCGGCGACCAGGATGGCCACCGCGATCCCAAGGTCGAAGCCGGTCCCGCTCTTCGGCACATTGGCGGGGGAGAGATTGACCAGGATCTTGCGGCTGGGCAGCGGCTGCCCGGCGGACTCGCTGGCCGCCCGCACCCGATCCGGGGCTTGCCGGCACGCCGCATCCGGCAGCCCGCTGACCGTCAGGCCGGGCAGCGCATTGCTCACATGTGCCTCGACTTCGACCAGCCGCCCCTCCAGCCCGGTCAGCGCCACGCTGGCCGTGGTTCCCAGACTCATGGGGCCACCCCCATGACATGCCGCACCTGGGTGGGCCGGCCCACGCCCACCAGCACCCCGACCACATCGAAGCGCACTCCCGCACGCCCACCCTGGGGGTGATCCTGCAGCCATTGCGCGCTGAGCGAGCGCAGTCTGGCGAGCTTGCGCCAGGTCACCGCCTCGATGGGCTCCCCCGCCCGCAGGGTCCGGCGCGCCTTGACCTCGACGATCACCACCTCGCCGGACGGGGCGCGGGCCACAATGTCCAGCTCCCCCCGCGCGCAGCGCCAGTTGCGGTCCAGGATCTCCCAGCCCTTGTCCCGCAGATAGGTGACCGCGACCTGCTCGCCGAACACGCCCAAGGCCGCCCGATCGTCTGCCATCCCCTGCCCCCTCATGTCCTCGTCGTCACCCTCGACGATGCCCCGGCGGCGCGGCGGGCGACAGCCCCCTAGGTCAACCCTGTGGACGAGCACAACAAAGCCCCCGGCCTGTGCACAGGCCGGGGGCAAACCTCATACCGGAAAAGTCAGAAACCGCCCTTGGGCAGTTCCAGGTCGGCCTTGGCCAACTCCTCGACGTTGACATCCTTGAAGGTCACGACCCGCACATTCTTGGCGAACCGGGCCGGGCGGTAGATATCCCACACCCAGGCGTCCTGCATGGTGACCTCGAAGAACACCTCGGCGCCCTCGCCGCGGACCTTCACGTCCACGCCATTGGCCAGATAGAAGCGCCGCTCGGTCTCCACGACATAGCTGAAGAGACCGACCACATCGCGGTACTCGCGATAGAGGGCCAGCTCCATCTCGGTTTCGTACTTCTCGAGGTCCTCGCTGCTCATCTGGCGTCTCCTACTCGGCGAGCGCGGCGAAGGGCGCCGCCGTGCTATCGGTATCACGTCCGGCGACCCCGGGTAGTGCCCAAGACCGGCGGTGCAACTCACACGGCCCGTGTCGGCTCAGCGCGGCCAGATGCTCCGGCGCCGAATAGCCCTTGTTGTCCGCCAGGGCGTATGCCGGGTGCGCCCCCGAGTGCTCGACCATCAGGTCGTCTCGGGTCACCTTGGCCAGCACGCTGGCCGCGGCCACCGAGGAACATTTCAGGTCGGCCTTGATCATCGTGGTCACCGGCGGCGTGGCCACTTCGGTGGTCAGCGCCAGCAGCCCGACCTGCGCGGGATCGGTGAGCCAGTCGTGATTGCCGTCGAGGATCACCAGGTCCGGCACCAGCGGCAGCTGTGCCAGCGCGCGCCGGCCGGCCAAGCGCAGCGCCGCGATGATGCCCACCTCGTCGATCTCGGCCGGGGAGGCGTGGCCCACGGCATACGCCCGGCTCCAGCGCCGGATCGGTGGCACCAAGCGAGCGCGCGCCGCCGGGGTGAGCAGCTTGGAGTCCTTCACCCCGGTGGGCGCGGTGCGACTGGACTCGTCGATGACGACGACCCCCACGGTCACCGGCCCGGCGAGCGCGCCGCGGCCCACCTCGTCCATCCCGGCAAGGACCCGATACCCATCGCGCTGCAGCGCGCGTTCGACGCGCAGCGTGGGTTTACGGGTCCGGGTGGCGGGGCTCATGGGGTCGGGGGATTCAGGGAGCGGCGGGGACGGAGGCGAAGGCGTCGGCGTGATTGGACAGCCAGCTGGCCCGGTTGAACGGCCAGACCAGCAACACCGCCCGGCCCACGACCGAGTCCACCGGCACCGAGCCCTCGCTGCCGGTGCCGTCTGGGTCGTGCAGCCGGGAGTCGGAGGAATGCCCGCGGTTGTCCCCCATCACCCAGATCCGGTCCTTGGGCACGGTGATATCGAAGTCGATATCGCTGGGGTTCTCCCCCGCCTTGACGTAGGGCTCGTTGACCGCTTTGCCATTGATCTCGAGCCGACCCTGGGTGTCGCAGCAGTGCACGCGATCGCCGGGCAGTCCAATCACCCGCTTGATCAGGTGGCCCTCGGCGGTGTCGGGCAGCAGCCCGACGAAGGTCAGCGCCGAACTGACCGCGTTGAGCACCGGCCCGCGGTCGACCGTGGGCTGCGGGCTGAGCCAGTGGTTGGGGTCGGCAAACACCACGACGTCACCGCGATGCAGGTCGATCAGCCGCGGGGTGAGCTTGCTGACGATGACCCGGTCGTCCTTGACCAGGGTCGACTCCATTGACTCGGAGGGAATATAGAAGGCCTGGATCAGGAAGGTCTTGACCAAGAAGCTAAGGACCAGCGCGATCGTCCCGACGATCAGCAGTTCCCGCATACCGGCCAGCAGGTGGCCGCCGAATGACCGCTTGCCGCGCGGCTGCGCCTGCGCGACGGAAGCCCCATCGTCTGGACCGTCATCCGCGAAATCGGTGCCCTGGCTGCCGTGGCGCTCGGCGGCACTCTCCTCGGCCACGCCGACCGCGCGCGACCGGGCGCCGGTATGCATGGGGTAGCGCGCCTGCGGATCCGCGGCGCTCTCCGATCCGGTATGCGGCGCGCTCGCCCCGGACGGCTCGCGGGGGGAATCGCTCATGAGCCGGATGCCCCGGGAACCGCCGCGAGCTTGCTATTGGTCCCGCCGTCGACGCCACCGAGGCGATCCAACGGCCAATAGCGCAGCAACGGCTTACCGATGACGTCGTCCTTGGCGATCATCCCGCCACCGGGGTCGGCCAGATGCGCCCGCGAGTCGGCGGAGTTATCACGGTTGTCCCCGAGCATGAAGAAGTGGTTGGCCGGGACCTGGACGGAAAACTCCGTCTGGCTGGGCGCGACTCCGGACCCCAGATAGGGCTCCTCGATCGGGGTGCCATTGACCGTGATCTTGCCGTTGGTGTCACAGCAGGCCACCTTGTCGCCACCGACCCCAACGATCCGTTTGACGTAGTCCTTCTCCCCCGGCCGGATCCCGAAGACCCGAGCCACCCCATTGACCACGCCGCCGAGTGCCCCAGTGAACCGGGCCTCGCTGCCGCCGCCGAAGGTGTCGGTGCCGTCGAAAACCACCACATCGCCGCGCTGGAAATCGTGGGTGTACTTGGAGACCACCACCCGGTCACTCACATTCAGGGTGTGCTCCATCGAGCTGGAGGGCACATAGAAGGACTGCACCACGAAATTGCGCAGCAAGGCCACGAGCAGCAGGGCGAGCAAGAGGTGCACCCACAGCGGCCACGGCCGCTTTTCTCGGCGGGGGCGGCCGGCGCGATTCGACTCGGTGGCGGGCTCGGAGGTCATAGGTCTCGCAGCCTAACGCGAGACCCTGGCAGCCAATCGGCTGCCAGGGTCTCGTGAACTGCTAGAAGATCGGAACTCAGCCGACCGGGGTCTCGCGGCGCTCGCGGATACGAGCCGCCTTGCCGCGCAGACCGCGCAGGTAGTACAGCTTCGCGCGGCGGACGTCACCGCGGGTGACGACCTCGATCTTGTCGATATTGGGGGTGTGCAGCGGGAAGGTA
>CAKZIH010000365.1 GCA_936931335.1 uncultured Nostocoides sp.
CGCGTGGAGCGGCCTGGGAGGGCGGCATACGCCGGGGCCGGTATGTCGGCGTGCGCCACCTGGCCGCGGGCGTGCACCCCCGCGTCGGTGCGCCCGGCAACGACCAGACGGACGGGCTCGGGGGTGCGCAGCATCGTCGTCAAGGCGGCGGACAGTTCCCCTTCGACGGTCCGCAGGCCCGGCTGCGCAGCCCATCCGGCGAACGCCGACCCGTCATACGCCAGGTCGATCCGGATCCGCAGGTCGTTCACCTGCGCGACAGTAGCCGCGGCGCTCATTGCGCCAGCATGCCCTTGAGCGTGACGGCGTTGAACGCGGCATAGCCGTGGTTGTCGTTGTTGAAATAGACGTATGCAGGTCGCTGGCCCGCGGTGAGTTCGCGGAAGCGGTCCGCCCATACCGCCAGCGTGGCATCGTCGAAGGTGCCGCCATAGCGCCAGTTGGGGTCGGAGTTGTGGAAGCGGGCATAGACCAGGCGCCCAGTGGCGCGCAGCACCGGTTCCTGCTCGGCGATCACCGAGATGCAGAACCCCGCCCCGTGCCGATCCAGCAGAGCGAAGACATCCTCATCCAGCCACGACTCATGCTGCGGCTCAATGGCCACCAGGATTCGCTCGGGCAGCAGGCCGAGGAGATGCGAGAGCCGTTCGTCATTGCGGTGGAAATTGCTCGGCAACTGCACGATCAGCGGACCGGCCTTGGGCCCCAAGGCATCCATGGTTTTGGTGATGAGCTCGCACCATTCTTCCGGCTCATTGAGCTTGCGGTAGTGCGACAGATAGCGAGACGCCTTGACCGCCATCTGGAAACCCTCGGGCAGCCGGTCCCGGTAGCCGGCCATGGTCTCGTCCTTGGGCCAGCGGTAGTGCGAGCCGTTGAGTTCGACGGTGTCCAGCCGCTCGGCGTAGTAGTCGAGTTCGCTCTTGGCCGGCAGGCCCTTGGGATAGAAGGTGCCTTTCCAGTGCTTGTAGACCCACCCCGAGGTCCCCACGTGCACCTGCATCCCTCCAGGGTAGGCGCCCGGAAGAATCGACTGGCGATCCGACCGCGGCCGCCCCGACAATGGCCGTATGTCGTATCCCACCCTCGCCGAAGCGATGCGCGACAAGGAGATCGTCGAGCGGGCCTTCTTCGATGTCCACGGGCGGCTGTCGTCGATCCCGCGCAAACCGGGCAAGCGCCTCGTCGTCCTCGCACGCATCGCCGGGGACTTCGAGCCGGGCCACACGTATGCCGAGCCCGAGGTCACAACCATGCTGCAGCGCTACCACCCCGACCATGCGGCCCTACGTCGCTATCTCGTCGACGAAGGCTTCCTCGAGCGGGCCGACGGCCGCTACTGGCGGGCCGAGACCGGTTCTGCCGCACCGACTTCCTGAGCCCGCGGCATACCGGGAGCGGACACCAAGAAGCCCCGCGCGGCTAGATGCCGCGCGGGGCTTTCTTGGTACTGCTCGACCTGGCTCAGGCCTGGTCGTCGTCCTGGCTGCCGGCGCTGCGCGGCGCGCGGAAACCCGCGGCCTCGGCCGACTCCACGCTGTCGAACCAGACCTCGGCGACGGTCGCGTCATACGACCGGCTGCCGGGGACGTGGTAGATCATCGAGTCGCGGTTGCCCTTGATGTCGAAGCCGGCCGGCTGCGTACCGTCGGCCTGCGGGGCCGCGGA
>CAKZIH010000366.1 GCA_936931335.1 uncultured Nostocoides sp.
CCGCCTGACTTTGAATCAGGACAAGCGACGTAGGTTCGATTCCTACCCGGGGAGCGACGCCCGCGGGCACTGACGCGCTCACGGTGCGAACCCCACGCCGCCCGCGCGCCGATACGATGCGGGATGTTCACCCTCTTGGCCGTCCCCCAGTTGGGAGCTGCACCATCGTGACCTCCGCGCGTCCCGCCGCCGTCGTCATCCTCGCCGCCGGCGAGGGGACGCGGATGAAGTCCGCCACCCCCAAGGTGCTCCACCGGATCGGGGGCCGCAGCCTCCTGGGACACGCGATGGCCGCGGCTCGCTCCACCGAGCCGGAGCATCTCGTCGTCGTGGTGCGCCACGAACGCGAACGCGTCGCCGCCCATATCGCCGAACTGGAACCCACCGCGATCGTGGCCGATCAAGACGAGGTCAAGGGCACCGGCCGTGCCGTCGAATGTGGGCTGGACGCGCTGCCGGCGGGGCTGAGCGGCACCGTGGTCGTCACCTATGGCGACGTCCCGCTGCTGTCGGGGGAGACCCTGCACGCCCTGGTGCGCGAGCACAACCGCAGCGCGAGCGGGGTCACCGTGGTCACCGCCCATCTGGACGATCCCACCAACTACGGCCGCATCCTGCGCGGCGCCGACGGATCCCTCATCGGCATCGTCGAGCACAAGGACGCCACCGACGAGCAGCGGCGCATCGCGGAGATCAACTCGGGCATATATGCCTTCGACGCGGGCGTGCTGCGCGCGGCGCTGGCCAAGATCACCACCAATAACGCCCAGGGTGAGAAATACCTCACCGATGTGCTGGCCCTGGCCCGCGAGGCGGGGGCGGGGGTCACCGCATACGGGGTCGAGGACCGCTGGCAGACCGAGGGCGTCAACGACCGGGTGCAACTGGCCACCCTGGGTCGCGAACTGAATGCCCGCCAGCTCGAGCGCTGGATGCGCGCGGGGGTAACCATCGTCGACCCGGCGACCACCTGGATCGACGTCGAGGTCACCATCGGCCAGGACACGGTGATCCAGCCGGGTACCCAGTTGTTGGGTGCCACCACCATCGGCGCCGACGCCCGGATCGGCCCGGACACCACCCTGCGCGACACCGCCGTGGGCGACCGGGTGGTCATCCGGCGCACCGAGGCCCACCTGGCCATCGTCGAGGCAGACGCCGAGGTCGGGCCGTTCGCCTATCTGCGCCCCGGCACCCGCCTCGGGGTGGGCGGCAAGATCGGCGGCTTCGTGGAGACCAAGAATGCCGACATCGGCGCCGGTGCCAAGATCCCGCACCTGTCGTATGTCGGGGACGCCGAGATCGGTGAGGGCACCAACATCGGGGCCTCCTCGGTGTTCGTCAACTACGACGGGGTGCACAAATCGCGCACCGTCGTCGGCAAGCATTGCCGGATGGGCAGCGACACCATGTATGTCGCCCCGGTCACCGTCGGCGACGGCGCCTATTCCGGTGCGGGCACCGTGATCCGCAAGGATGTGCCGCCCGGTTCGCTGGCGATCAATGTCGCCCCGCAACGCAACCTCGAGGGCTGGGTGGAGGAGAACCGCCCCGGCACCCCGGCCGCTCAGGCGGCCCGCGCCGCCCTCGAGGCCACACAGGACAACTCGCACGACGACCACCAGAACGAGACGAACGCCACCGCCAGATCGGAAGAGCACACGTCTGAAG